>SCTE01000401.1 GCA_004298915.1 Chloroflexota bacterium
GATCCTGTTCGGGATGGCCCTCGGCGGCATGGTCATGAGCTCGACCCGGGCACTGACGGTCCTCGTGATTGCCAGCACCCTGTTCGGGGTGACGTTCAGCGTCGACCAGTGGGCTCTCCTGTTCAGCGTGTTCGTGCTGACGCTCGGCGCCCTGTACGGGCTCGGGATGGTGCTGGCCAGCCTCTTCCTGGTCTGGGGCCGCGAGGCGTGGCACGTCGGGCAGATGCTGACCGAGCCCGTGTACTTCGTGTCCGGCCTGAACTTCCCGGTCGCTCGTCTCGGGTTCCTCGGAGCGTTGTCGGTCGCGTTCATCCCGCTCGCGACGGGCCTCGATGCCATGCGCCAGCTCGTGTTCTCGGATGCGGCGTTCCCCGTCGGCACGCCGCCGCCCCTCGTCGAGGTCGGGATCCTCGCGCTCATGACGGTCGTGTCGATCGCCGGTGCGCGATGGATGCTGCTGGCCATGGAACGGCGCGCCCGGCGTGACGGTCGGCTGTCGATCCGGTGGCAGTGACCGAGGTGTCGAGGCCGTGACCGCCACTGCGACCCCGGCTCCCGGACTCGGTCCCGACGGTGGTGGCCAGGCCGCGATCTTCGACTTTCGAAAGGCCGATGGTCGTGGCCTCCAGGACCTCCTCCGGACCTTCGCCGTGGCGGTCCGCCTCGGCTGGCAGCTCGAGGCCAACTGGACCGACCCGTTCCTGTTCTTCATCTATTCCGTTGCGAAACCGGTCAGCTCGGCCCTGATCCTCGTGTTCATGCTCGAGGTCATCGGGGGCGAGGCGGGCCGGGCCTTCCGTCCGTTCGTGGTCGTCGGGAGTGCCCTGTGGGCGTTCGTGGTCAGCGGCATCGCCGGCCTCGCCTGGTCGATCCTCGAGGACCGCGAGCGCTACCGCGTCCTGAAGTACGTGTACGTCAGCCCGAGCGACTTCCTCACGGTCCTGATCGGCCGCGGGGTCGCGCGGCTGGGGGTCGGACTTGCAGGCGCGGTCATCACCCTGGTGGTCGGCGTCGCGGCGCTCGGGGTTCCGTTC
Organism: Chloroflexota bacterium; assembly: GCA_004298915.1. Taxonomy (GTDB): domain Bacteria; phylum Chloroflexota; class Limnocylindria; order Limnocylindrales; family CSP1-4; genus UBA5189. The sequence continues at coordinate 1,035 of SCTE01000401.1, forward strand.
GATCCCGCGACCGTGGACTGGCCGTTGCTGGTGGTGGTCTTCGTCCTGGGGCTGGGCGCGATCGTCGGCGTCGGCCTGCTCATGGCCGGGATCGTCATCCAGACGCGCCAGGAATCATGGAGCTACCCCGAGGCGTTCGCGGGTGCCGTGTTCCTGATCGCGGGCGCGGTCTTCCCGCTCGGCGTCCTGCCTGCGCCGATCCAGGTCATCGGCCTCCTGACCCCGATGAGCTGGTGGATCGCCGGCATTCGCCGCGCACTCTTCGCGGATGGCCCGGGTTCGATCGGCGGGGACGGGACCGTGTTCGCGAGCCTCTTCGGGCACCCCCAGCCGACGCCTCTCGAGATCGTTCTCGCCTTGCTCGCGACCGGGGCCGTCGTTACACTCGGGGCTGTCGCCGTGTTCCGGATCAGCGACCGGCGCGCGAAGCAGGCGGGCCTGTACGATCGAACGACGGGCTCCTAGGGAGCCGCGCAGTTGCCGTTCGCAGCAGGGAGAATCCATGCGCATCTATGACGGGAGTCCCCGCCAGGATTTCGAGGAAGTCCTCCGCTCCATCGGTGCCTACCTCGACCAGCGCGGCATGAAGGACGTCATCGTCATGGAGGCGCCCGACGGGTTCATCGTCCAGGGTCTTGCCCGCGTCGGGTCGTCGGCGAGCACCTGGTCCGAGACCATCGGCCAGATGACCAAGGAGACGATGACCTTCCTCGACGAGGACATCGGCAAGTTCATGGACGAGTCCGTCGCCCGGCGAGGGACCGGACCCAAGGCACAGCTGCCGCCTCCGGGTCGCTACGAGCACGCCTTCCGGGTCATCGGGCACTACATCGACGAGCAGAAACCCAAGGACATGTTCTTCTTCGAGCAGGACGGGGCGTTCGTCCTGCGTCTCCACGTCGTCAGCCAGAACGCCGATCACCATGAGCTCGCGGAATTCACCCGCGAGGATGTCGAGGCGCTCATCGCGCGCGGGCCGACGTTCCGTCTGCCGCCTCGACCGACCGGCGCCCAGGGCGCGTCCAACTGACCGATCAACCACATACCAGGAGGGGGAACGAGATGCGTGCACTCAAGACCGTTGCCGTCGCGTTGGGGATCACCCTGGGCGCGATGGTCGTCATCCCGTTGATCGTGCTGGCGGGCCTGTTCGTGTGGCTCAAGCTGACCGAGGAGACGGACGAGGACTCGCTCGAGCTCGACCAGGACGTCGCCTGATCGACCAGCCGCCTGGAACCCCGGCCACCGAGGCGCCCGTCGGGAACCCGGCGGGCGTCGGCTTGTCCGCGTCGCCCGGCCCTCGCGACCGGCGCCGCTCCCCGGTCAGCCGGGCGTGGCTGTCCGGACATCGGGCGGCCGAGCTCGGGGTCCTCGTCGTGGTCCTGGCCTGGGCCGCGAACTTCATCGTGGTCAAGGGCGCCAACCGCGAGATCCCGCCGATCGCGTTCGCCTGGATCCGGTTTTCGCTGTCGGCTCTCCTGCTCCTGGCGCTGCTGCGCTGGCGCGAGGGCTCGATCAGGATGCCGCGCGCCCAGGTCCTGCCGATCATGGGCCTCGGGGCCATCGGCTTCGGCATCTACCAGATGCTCTGGGGCACGGCGCTCCAATCCATTCCGGCCGGCGATTCGGCGTTCCTCATCGCCGCGACGCCCGTGTTCACGGCCCTGTTCGCCTCCTTTGCCGGATCGGACGTGCTCACCAGTCGCAAACTCGTCGGCGCGCTCGTGTCGTTTGCCGGGGTCGGCATCGTGATTGCCAGCGGCCCGGGCCTCGGCCTCGGCGTCTCGCTGCTCGGTGACGGCCTGACCCTGCTCGCCGCGGCCTGCTGGGCGATCTACTCGTCGTGGGGCGCCCCGGTCCTCATCCGCCACTCACCGCTCCGGACCACGGCCTGGGCCATGGTCGGGGGGAGCGTCGCGCTGCTGCCCATTGGGCTGGTCCAGACCTCGGGCACCTCCTGGGGTTCGATCAGCCCTGGCGCGTGGGCCGGGTTCGCGTACTCCACGCTCATCGCCGCCGGGGTGGCCAACGTCGTCGTGTTCCACGCCATCAAGCTGCTCGGACCGACCCGGATCACGGGCCTCCAGTTCCTCGTCCCGTTCGTCGCCGTGCTCCTCGGTGCCGCCTTCCTCAGCGAGGCGATAGAGCCGGGCCAGCTGGCCGGCGGGGCCGTGATCATTGCGGGCGTCGCGATCACCCGCGCCCTCCGGCTGCCGTTTCGCGCCGGGCGTTTCGCGGTCCGCCGCCCGGGATAGCGCGCCGGCCGGGGCTTGCCCTGCCGGAAACGAATCGGGTTGCGCCGACGCCATACCCTGCAGATCCGGCCAGATGTGCCGGCAACCTGCGAGGGACCGTGAGCGGACGGGAGCTGGTCGAGCGGGCGCAGCGTGGCGATCACGACGCCTTCGCCGTGCTCGCCACGGCGGCATCTGCCCGTCTCGACGCGGCCGCTCGCCTGATCCTTCGGGACCGCGAGCTCGCGCGCGATGCGGTCCAGAACGCGCTGGTGCGTGCCTGGCGGGACCTGCCCGGGCTTCGTGATCCGGACAGGTTCGATGCCTGGCTCCATCGCCTCCTCGTGAACGCCTGTCTCGACGAGGCGCGCCGGCGCCGGCGACGCCCCGCCGAGGTCGAGATGCTTTCGACTGCCATGTTCTCCACGGCCGGAGAGGTGCATCACCTCGCCGATCGCGATCTCGTGGAGCGGGCGCTCGGTCGGCTCGAGCCCGAAAACCGGGCGCTCGTCGTTCTCCATTACTACCTGGGCTACGCGGTCCCCGACGCCGCTGCGTCACTCGGCATCTCGCTTCCGGCCGCCAAGTCCCGATTGCATCGGGCTCTTGCTGCCATGCGGCATGCCCTGACCTCGGAATTCACCCCCACTGCCGAGCCTGAAGGAGGCCGAATCTCATGACGGCTTTCCCGGGCTTCGACCCGTTCGAGCGGCGGATCTCCGAGGCCTTCGAGGAGATCACCGACGCCCGACGCCCCGACTACCTCGACGACATCCTCCAGCTGACCGCGCGGACATCGCAGCGGCCACGCTGGACCTTCCCCGAAAGGTGGCTCCCCGTGGATCTCGCCACTCGCCGGCCGACAGCCCTGATGGGTGTCCGGCTGCGACCGATGCTTCTGTTCATCGCCCTTGCTCTCGTATTGGCTGCACTCGCTGCTTCGTATGTCGGCTCCCAGCGGACCCCATTGCCGTTTGGTCTGGCAAGGAACGGGCTTATCGCGTACCCGAAGGACGGTGCCCTGTACGTTCGGAACGCCCTCGATGCAGACGGGCACCTCATCCTTCGGGGCGAGGGAACGCTCTCGTCGCCGTACTTTTCGCCAGACGGCAAACTCCTTGGCTATGTTCAGACGATCGCCGGCGTCGACCACTTGATGGTTGCAAACGCCGACGGCTCGAATGTCCGGGAACTCCTCAAGATGCCGGTAGGCGACTGGAACGCCGTCTGGAGGCCCGATAGTCGGGCCCTCGCCGCTGTCGTCCAGGCCAATCTGAGCCCGCGACTGTCGATCGTCCCGATCGACGGCTCCGCTCCGACGCCGATCGAACTTGGCTCTGCGGTGCCGACGACCGATCTCGCATGGCGCCCACCTGCCGGCGAGGACCTGCTCGTGCGTGGAAGGCGGGACGACCGCACCGTCGACATGTTCATCGTGCCGGGTGACGGTTCGCCGGTCCACGCCCTCGGGCTCCCGAGTGAATTGCTGTTCGGAACCGACTGGGACAACTCGGGCCCTGTCTGGACGCTCGATGGCGCGAGGATCGCATACAACCGCGTCGCGATCGACCCGGCCTCCGGGATCACCAACTTCCGAGTGCACATCGTCAATGCCGACGGAACCGGGGATCAGGCCCTGCCCGGTCCGGCCGACCCGAAGGTCATGGAGGCGTGGCCTGCGTTCTCGCCTGACGGCCGGACCATCCTCGTTCACCGCTGGACCTGGAAGTCGAACAACGGCGGTGAAGGGTGGGTTGCGGTCCTGCCGGCCGATGGGTCCGGCCCCGCCCGAGACATCGGCCCTCGGATCCCCGGCGGCGAGGACACGGGCCTCATCAAGACCTGGTCCCCCGACGGCACCCGGGTCCTCATGCGTTCGGACAACACCCGTGAGGCCTTCTCGATCGACCCCATGACCGGCGCCTACGAACGGCTCGATTGGACAAGCGATCTGCCCGACTGGCAGCGCGTCGCGCGCTGAGGCGCCATCGGTCACCGGCCCGACCTTGATGGGAGGTGAGCGATTTCACCACTCGACATCAAACGCAATGCATCAACGTCACTCGACTGGAGGAACACGATGTTCACCTTCAAGCCAGCTCGATCGGCGCGGCGACGTCGCTCCATCATCGCCGGAGTTGCCGCCGTTTCCATCCTGGTGTTCGCAGCTCCCGTGGCAGCGCGAACGCCGGTGGATCCGGGGACGCTGAACCCGGCACCACCCGACTTCTTCAACGCCCAGTGCTACGCGGGTGCAGGTGGCACCGTGTGCAGCCTGGCCTTCTCCGACGACCCGATCGTCGATGAGCCGAGCGGCATCATCTGCGGCAGCACCGAACTCCTGTTCTCGCAGGATCGATCGGTCGTCGGCAAGCGCTTCTACGACGCGAACGGCAACCTGACCCAGCGCCACTTCCGCGAGTACCTGGACGGGACGCTGTCCAACCCGGCGACCGGGAAGGTCGTCCCGTGGATCCAGCACGACACGATCATCCACAACCTGTCGGTGCCAGGGGACCTTGGGACCGGGCAGATCAAGTTCAGCGGCTTGCTCATGCGCATCTGGGTTCCCGGTGGCGGGACGATCCTGACCGACGTCGGCACGATCGTCCGTGATCAGGCGACCGACGAGACGATCTTCAGTGGCGGCAAGCACCCGCTCGA
>SCTE01000402.1 GCA_004298915.1 Chloroflexota bacterium
TGGCTCGTACAAGGGCGCAACGCAGGACGGGAACTTCGTGTACTTCACCCTGACGGCAAATCGCCAGATCATGGATTGGCGGACAAACGATCTCACGGAGCAGTGCAACGCCGGCTACTACATCCCGGGCGCGGTCTCGCTGCAGGGCTCCGGGATCCTCGTCCAGATCGACGACGTCGGGCACTTCGACTACATCGATGACATCACCGTAACGCTCTCCAACGGCTCGCCCGACAAGATTCACTTCGAGATCGCGGGCAACGTGTCGGGGACGAACGTCGCGGGCACCGTCGTCCTCACCGAGGAATTCGACTACAACGGGCTTCACCTGACCTGCGGCTCACCCGTCACGAGCTGGACGGCAACACTCCAGCCGTAGATCCTTCGTACGCAGGGCCGTCGCGAAATACGCAACGAAGCGGTAACCCGCCCGGCTCCGATCCGTCAGCTAGCCTGAATCCAGGCAATGAACGGTTACGGCCTCTATTTCGTCTTCCTCATCCCGCCGCTCATCCTGGGCTTCCTCGTCCAGGCCTGGCTGAAGAAGACGGTCGGCCAGCAGATGCAGGTCCCGGTGCTGAACGGGCTCAGCGGCGCCGAGGCGGCCCGCGAGATCCTCGACCGGAACGAGCTCCACTCCGTGCCGATCGAGCGAGCTGCCGGTGGGCCGCTCTCCGACAACTACGACCCTCGGAAGAAGACGCTGTTCCTATCCGAGCCTGTGTACGACGGTCGCTCGGTCGCCTCGACGGCGATTGCCGCGCACGAGGTCGGCCATGCGATCCAGCATGCGAAGGCCTACAAGCCGATGGAGCTGCGCTCCGCGATCTTCCCTGCTGTCGCGTTCGCGTCGAACACCTGGATCTTCCTCCTGATGATCGGGTTCTTCACGCGCGCGACCGGGCTCATTCAGGTCGCCGTGATCTTGTTCGCCGTCGTCGTCCTGTTCCAGCTCGTGACGCTGCCGGTCGAGTTCGACGCGTCGCGCCGGGCGCTCGCGCAGATCACGAGCCTCGGCCTCGTCACGTCGGGTGAGCACACCGGCGCGCGCCGAGTATTGACTGCCGCCGCGATGACCTACGTCGCGGGCGCACTCGCGGCACTCACGCAACTCGCGTATTTCGTGCTCGTGTACTTCGGCGGCAGCCGCAACAACTAACTAGGGTTTCCCGCCTGTGCGCGTGATCGGGCTCATCGTGCGAGCGGGCCTCGTGGTCATCGTGCTCGCAGGGCTCGCAGCGCTGCTCGACGACGGCGCAACGCCGCCGCTCCTCGCGGCCGGCGCGCAGACGACCACCTCCACGCCGTCGAAGCCCGTGACGCGGAAGCCGTCGAAAGGGAGCTTCACCTTCTCCGCGGCCGGCGACATCGTGATGGGCTCGACGCCGAACCTGCCGCCGGACGGGGGCGCGAGCTTCTTCTCGGAGGTTGCACCGGAGCTGAAGGCAGACGTCTCGCTCGGCAACCTCGAAGGGACTCTCTCTACAGGTGGCAGCTCGAAGTGCAGCGCCGGCAGCAGCCAGTGCTACGCGTTCCACACGCCGCCGTCGTACGCG
>SCTE01000403.1 GCA_004298915.1 Chloroflexota bacterium
CACCCGGCGAGTCCGACTTCACCCGGGCCGCGCGGCAGCAGGAGGTCATCTCCGGCTTACGCGATGCGGTGGTCAAGCGTGGTTTCCTGAGCGACCCGGTCAAGCTCATGCAGGCCCTCGGGCGATCGATGTCGACCAACGTCCCGCGCGAGATCCTGCCCGAGCTCGCCGACGTCATGGCCAAGGTGGATCGAGCCCACACGTTCCGGACGGTGATCAGGGCGCCGCTGGTCCAGTCCGCCTTCGATTCGCGTGGCGCGATCCAGGTCCCGGACATCGCCGGCATCCGGGCCCTCGCCGCCACCATCTTCCCCGAGGCCGGGACGCTCCCGCTCAGCGAGTTCGCCGCACCGCCGCCGGCGACGAGTGGGTCAGGTTCGGGCACGGGCAGTTGCGCTCCGGCCCCGACGACCGCCCCGGCGCCGACGCCCTCGGTGGCGCCGAGCCCGACCGCGCCTCCGAGCCCATCCCCCGCACCGACGCTCGCGCCAACGCCGGTCGCGACGCCCACGCCCGCCCCAACGCCGAGCCCGTCACCAACGCCCTGATCGTCCGCCGCGGCTTTGCCGGACGTCGGGCCGCCGCGCGGCAGGTCAGCCGGCGGCAGGTCAGCCGGCGGCCTTCTTGAGGAGCGTGCCGATCCGACGCTCGTCAGCCGGGGTGAGCTCGGTGAGGGCGAACGACGTCGGCCACATCGCGCCATCATCGAGGTGCGCGGCATCGTTGAAGCCGAGGGTCGCGTAGCGGGTCTTGAACTTCCCAGCCGGTTGGAAGAAGCAGACGACCTTGCCATCCCTCGCGTAGGCCGGCATCCCGTACCAGGTCTTGGCCGACAGCGACGGGGCGTTGGCCTGAACGAGCGCGTGGATGCGTTCGGCTAGGATGCGGTCCGATTGCGGCATCTCGGCGATCCTCGCGAGCGCCTCGGCTTCTCCGGCGGCCGCGTCGTCCTTCGTTCGGGCCTCGGCGCGCTGCTCTCGGGCACGCTCCCTCATGGCGGCCTTCTCCTCGTCGGAAAAGGTCCTGCTCGCAGGCTTCCTGGTAGCGCTCATCGAGATGTCCTCCGTTTGCCCTCCGGGGTTCCTGGATCCTACGGGACCCGAGGCGAGGTCCGCTCCGATCTGCCCATCTCCCGGCAAGAGGCGTGCGTGATGCTGACGTCATCCCTAGCCGTCGTCCACAAACGACGGGCATCCCCGCGTCCATCTGGAATTCGCAATGATCGGCCGCTACCTTCTGCGACAACGAGCCTGACAGCTGAAGGAGTCCCGGCGTGGAAATCATCAACACCGACGGTCTTGTCCTCTTCGGACCTGGGTCTGAGTGGCTCTGGTCGACGATCAGCGGCATTGTCACCATGGTGTCGCTCGTCGCGATCTTCCGCCAACTTCGGGTCCAGGCGGCCCAGGGAGCCATAGAGCAGCTCGCGGAGTTCCGACGCGAGGCGTACTCGGAGCAGATGCTGCGGTACGAGCTCGACGTGATGGTCGCTCTTCGCGATCACGAGGATCCCGCGGACATCCCGGATGCGGCAGTCCTCGGGATCGGGGATTACTGGGAGAACTTCGCGACATTGGCCCGTGGCGGCTACCGCGATGCGAAGCTGCTCTGGCGGTTGGACTCCGTCTCTCCTCAGATCGTATGGGCGTGGCTGGCGCCGTGGGTTCGGAAGGCGCGAGCCGAATCCCGCTTCGGGATCGGGTCCTACGATCACCTGGAGTGGCTCGCCGGGCTCATGGCGGAGATGGACCGCAGCGCAGGCAGACCAGCCATCACCCACGCCATGGTCGCGAGCCACACCGGACCATGGATCACCCTGCACCAGGAGCTGATTTGGTACGCACAGGCGCTACGGGGCGACACCATCGCGCCACCCGCAGACCCGGCCGCCCGAGAGCGAGCGCGAGGTAGGTCGGGGCCGCGATCCGATCCCCACTAGGGATGGACGCCGTCCTGCCGGCGCAAACGATTCGTCGTCATGACCCGTCCGGCACGGTGCGTCTCTTGCTACCCTCTCGCGACCGCCGCACAACACGCGATCCTCCAGGATCGTGCATCTGAAACGGGGGAATTGGTCGGGGCGGCCGGATTTGAACCGACGACCACCAGTCCCCCAGACTGGTGCGCTACCAGACTGCGCCACGCCCCGACAGGCCGGTGGAGTCTAGCAGAGGGACCGGCTCAGCCCGCTTCCCGGGCTTCCTGCAATCGAGCGTCGAGCCAGCCCTTGCCGACGCCACAGCCCGGCGGCACGACCCCCTGCCGACCCTCGACGAGCGCGAACAGGTAGGCGACCTGCCACGGCTGCAGGATGTAGCCGCGTCCGTCGCCCGCAAGGACGCGCTGGGCGGCCTCGGCGTCGGGACCCTGGAGCGCTTTCGCACCTTCGGGACGACTCGCGCCGCCGGCCTCGGAGGTCACCCCGCTCCCCCGTCGCCGGTGGCAAGGCGATCTGCCCAGGCGCGGAAATCGGCCAGCTCGTCCTTCGATTCCCGGGCCAGGAGGTCGACCAGGCAGCGCTGCACGCTCTTGCCCTCGAACAGCGCGTTGTGGACCTCGCGGGCGATCGGCATGTCCACGCCGAGCCGGGTCGCGAGGCCGATCGCGGCATCGACGGTGTAGGCGCCCTCGGCGACGCCGGGCAGCGAACCCTCGATCTCGCGCCAGGCACGACCCTTGGCCAGCTCCTCGCCAAGGCGGTGATTCCGGGACAGTTTCGAGCCGCACGTCGCGATGACATCGCCGATCCCGGCGAGCCCGGCGAACGTCAGCGGGTTGGCCCCTGCTGCGATCCCGAGGCGCATCATCTCGGCCAGGCCACGGGTCATCAGGCCGGCCTTGCCGTTGTCCCCGAATCCGAGGCCGTCGGCGGCACCGGCGGCGATCGCGATCACGTTCTTGAGGGCCCCGCACAGCTCGACGCCCAGGACGTCGGTGTTCGTGTAGAGGCGGAACTCGCGGCGCGACAGCCGGGCGACGATCCGATCGGCAAGGGCTTCGTCCGACGCGGCGACGACCGCGGAGGCCGGCAGGCCGGATGCGATCTCGAGGGCCAGGTTCGGGCCGGACAGCGCCGCCACCCGGTCCGGGGCGATGTCACCGGCGGCGGCGATGACCTCGGTCATGCGCAGCAACGTGCCCGCCTCGAGGCCCTTGACGACCGACAGGACGTCGGCGCGATCGGGGATCGACCGCCCGATCCGGGTCATGGTCTCGCGGAGGTGCGCCGACGGCACGGCGATGATCACGAAGTCCGCCGCAGCCAGGTCCGCCGGGTCGGCCGTCGGGCGCACCGCCTCGGGCAGCTCGATCCCGGGGAGCCGGCGTTCGTTCCGCCGCTCGGCGGCAAGGCGCGCGGCGGTCTCGGCCGAGTGGCACACGAGCGTCACCGGCTCGACCTTCGCGATGATCAGGGCAAGGGTCGTCCCCCACGCCCCACTGCCGACGATGGCGACCCGCGCCGGTCCCTCAGCGCTCACGATGACGCTCGCCCATCGTCCGAAGCGTCAGCGCCCGGAGGCATCCGCCGGCCGCCGCGCGGCCGAACGCGGGCGCCCCGTCCCCGCGGCCTTCGCCACGCCCTTGGTCCGCTTCGCGGGACCGCGGCGCTCGGGCTTCCGTTCGATCCGGACGCCGGCTCGCTCCCGGAACACGAGCCGCAGCGGCGTGCCGAGGAAGCCGAACGTCTCGCGCAGCCGGTTCTCGAGGTATCGCTGGTAGCTGAAGTGGACGTTGGCCGCCTCGCGGGCGAAGAACACGAACGTCGGCGGTGCGATCGCCGCCTGGGTCGCGTAGAAGATCTTGGGCCGCTTGCCCTTGACCATCGGTGGCTGCTGGCGCTCGGAGGCTGCCGTCACGACCCGGTTCAGCTCGCCGGTGCCGACCCGGCGCCGGCGTTCCGCCCAGACATCCACGGCGAGCTCCAGGACCCGCCCGATCCGCTGGCCGGTCCTGGCCGAGATGCTCACGACCGGCGCGAAGTCGAGGAACGGCGCCTCGTGGCGGATCCATTCGACGTACGTCTCGAACGTCTTGCCGGTCTTGTCCTCGACCGCGTCCCACTTGTTGATCGCGATGACCAGGCCCTTGCCCTCCTCGACCACGTAGCCCGCTACGTGGGCGTCCTGGGCGGTCAGCCCGTCGACCCCATCGACGAGCAGGACCGCGACGTCGCAGCGGGCGATGGCCCGGATGCTTCGGAGGGTCGAGTAGCGTTCCGCCGCAGGCCCGGAGGCCACCTTTCCGCGCCGGCGGATGCCGGCCGTGTCGATGAGGACGACCTCGGTCCGGCCCCACGCGACCCGGGAATCGATCGCGTCCCGGGTCGTGCCGGGAATGTCGCTGACGATCGTGCGTTCCTCGCCGAGCAGGGCGTTGATCAGGCTCGACTTGCCGACATTGGGCCGGCCGACGAACGCGATCGCCGGCGGCGCGTCGTCGCTCGAGGCGGCGAGCATGGCGTCCCACCGGGCCGCCTCGGCCTCGTCACCGGAGAGGTCGGCGGCATCGAGGGCATCGTCACCAGTCGATGCCTCGAGCCCGTCCTCGAGATCGTCACCATCCTCGCCGACGATGAACGGGCGCAGGCTGCCGCGGGCGACCGAATCGGCGAACGCGTCGGCTTCATCGGCCCGGGCCTTGCGCGCCAGCTCGGCCTCCGACTCGGGCGGGAAAGCCCGGACGAGCTCGTCGAGCAGGTCGGCCACGCCTCGCCCGTGGTTCGCCGCGATCGGATAGGTGTGCTCCCAGCCGAGGGACCAGAACTCGGCCGCGTCGAGCTCCCGCTTCGGGTTGTCGGCCTTGTTGGCGGCGACGAACAGCGGGACGCGGGCGAGCCGGAGCAGCTCGGAGGCTTCCTGGTCGGCCGGGGTCAGCCCGGCGATCGAATCGACGACGAACACGATGACATCGGCCTCCGCGATCGCCAGGCGCGCCTGGACCTGGACCTTGGCCTCGATCGGGTCGTCAGGATCGATCTCGAGGCCGCCGGTATCGACGACGATGAAGCGCCGGCCGTTCCACTCGGCATCGCCGTACATGCGATCGCGCGTCGTCCGGGCGCGATCCTCCACGATCGCGTGCCGCTCTCCGAGGATCCGGTTGAAGAGCGTGCTCTTGCCGACGTTGGGCCGCCCGACGATCGCGACGACGGGCAGCGTGCCAGCGTGGGCGGGCACGTCAGCCCGCGCTCGCGGGCGTCGGGAGCGAGGTCGTGCGGCCGGCGGGGTGCGCCGCGACCGCGAACGCCGCGTCCGCCAGCTCCGCGGCTCTTGCCTGCGTGTCCGGCGTCCCGCCGATCTCGAGGATCCGCTGGGCGACCGCGTGGAGGTCCTCGATCGGGGTGGACGTGCCGCCCGTGACGCCCACGACGCGTCGATCCGCGAACGGCGCGGGGTCGTCGAGGTCGCGGACCGATTCGATCTGGAGGGCTGGCGTTCCGGCGATGCCGCACAGCCGCGTCAGCTCCTTCGTGTTGGCCGACGAACGACCGCCGACGACGACCATCAGGTCCACCTCGCGCGCCGATTCGAGCGTGTCCTGCTGACGTCGGATCGTGACCGGACAGACGGTGTTGACGATCTTGAGCTCGTGGCTCCGGCCAACCATGAACGCGGCGAGCTTCTCGAACTTCCAGGGCGGCTGGGTGCTCTGCGAGATCAGGGCCATCCGCTTCTTGGCTGGGATCTTGCCCCAATCCTCTTCCTCGTCCACGACGATCGCATCGGGCGCGAAGCCAAGGAGGCCGACCACCTCGGGGTGCTTCGGGGTCCCGAGCAGGACGATCGTGTAGCCCTCCTCGACGAGCCGGCTGAGCTCGCGCTGCTCCTGGATCACCCAGGTGCAGGTGCCGTCGATCACCTCAAGGCCACGCTCGGAGGCACGCTCCATCACCTCGGGGCGGACGCCGTGCGCGCGAATGACCACGGCGGCGCCGTGATCGACGTCATCGAGCGTATCCACCGTCCGGATGCCCAGCGCCTGGAGGTCCCGGACCACACCTTCGTTGTGCACGACCTGGCCGAGCGTGTGCGTCGCCTTGCCGGCGGCGCTTGCCTCCTTGGCCTTGTCGATGGCTTCGCGAACGCCATAGCAGAAGCCCGTGCGCTTCGCGATCCGGATGTCGGTGACGGTTCCCATACGTGCCGAGTATCGCACGGGCGACCCTCGAGACCCTCAGTCGGACCTCGGCTCGCCGTAGACGCCGCGCTGCCGCTCGGGCAGCAACTCGGCGATCCGTCGCATGATCAGGTCCGTGCCGGCTGCGGTCGTGCGGCGACGGGACGCGGTGGACGGTGCGCCCTCCTCGGCGCTGCCCTCCTCTCGCAGGGCGTCCTGCATCCGGAACGGCGTCCCGATCCGGACCGTGACCCGCGGAATGCGCCGGGGCATGCGCTTGCCCCGCGGCCAGAGCCGATCGCTGTCGGCGATCCCGATCGGCACGATCCAGGCGTTCGACCGGGCGGCCAGGACCGCCACCCCGTCCTTCGCCGGCTGGAGTCGCCCGTCCGGGCTCCGGGTGCCCTCCGGGAACACGGCGAGGATGTGGCCCTCGTCCAGGATCCGCATGGCCGTGCGAAAGGCATCCACGTCCGCGGCGCCCCGATCCACGGGGTGCACGCCGCCGTGGCGGGCGAGCCAGGAGATGATCGGCCAGTCGAAGACCTCGCGCTTGCCCATCCAGTTCATCGGCCGCCCGAGACGCGTGTTGAGGAACCCGCCGGTGAGGACCGGGTCCGCGTTCGAGGCATGGTTCGCGGCCACGAGGACGGCGCCGGTCCGAGGGAACGACGCGAGGTCGCCCTCGATGACCACGCGGGTGAACAGCCGGGTGACGAGGCGCATCACGAACGAGGCGATCCGGATGATCCAGGTGATGCGGGTGGCGATCGGCGTCTGGGCGATCGGCGGGCGACGTGGCGGGGACGGCCGCGCGCCGAGCGACGCGGGAGCGGCCGGCGAGGACGGGGCGACCGCGGACGGGGCGTCCGGCGCACGGTCGGCGGGGGTCGTCGCCGGTGCCGCGTCGCCACCGACCGATTCGATCGCCGCCACCACCCGGCCGACCGTGGCCTCGAACGCCAGGCCATCGGTATGGATGACGATCGCGTCGTCGGCCCGGCGAAGCGGAGCCACGGGCCGCGATGCGTCAACCGCATCGCGTTCGCGAAGCTGGGCAAGGATCTCGCCGGCCGCGTCATCCTCGGGGCCGATCCCGCGCTCCTCGGCCCGCCGCCTGGCCCGCTCCTCGACCGACGCATCGAGATAGATCTTCAGGTCCGCGTCGGGCAGGACCACGGTCCCGATATCCCGGCCCGCCATGACGACCGCGCCGCGCCCGGCGATCTCGCGCTGGCGCGCGAGGAGCGCGGCCCGCAGCTCCGGGACGCGGGCGTACCCGGAGACGGCCTCGTCCACGGCCGGCGTCTGGACCTCGGCGGTCACGTCCCGCCCGTCGAGCGTGACCACGGCGTAGCGCCCCCGATCGTCCGCCTCCACGCGAATGGCATCGACGAGGGCCACCAGGCCGGCGGCATCGGTCTCGGCGATCGCCCGTTGGCCCGCGGCGTAGGCCACGGCCCGGTAGAACAGGCCGGTGTCGCAGAAGCGGAGCCCGGTCCGGGCGGCGGCTTCAGCCCCGACGCTGGACTTGCCGGACGACCCGGGGCCGTCCATCGCAACGACGGGCCGAAGGCGAGGCGCGGGTCGGGTCGGGTCGGCCATCACGGGAGCATACCGGTGTGACCCGGGGCCGGTGGTTCAGGCGACCTCGCGCTTGATGGTCGCCCCGGCCAGGACCACGAACAGCGCGGCGATCCCGGCCAGGACGAGCACATCGAGGCGAACCGCCGCATCGGTCAGGTCGGCGCCCCGCAGCATCACGGCCTTGAGGCCATCGACGGCATAAGCCATCGGGAGCGCGTGGGCTACCACCTGGAGGATGTCGGGCAGCCGATCGATGGGCCAGAAGATGCCGCCGAGCAGGCCCTGCGGGATGATCACCAGCGGGATGAACTGGATGATCTGGAGCTCGGTCCGGGCGAACGTCGAGAGGAAGATCCCCAGGTTCACCGCCCCGAGCGAGAGGAGGATCGTGATCAGGAACGCGATGGCCGGACTGCCGGCACTCTGGATCGCGAGCCCGATCGTGAACGCGGGCAGCGGCCCGATCGCGGGGACGTCGATCCGGCCGAGGACGAACAGCGTCAGCACGAGCACCTGGAGCGTGGCGAAGAACCCGAAGCCGAGGCTGTAGCCGAGGACGATCTCCGCCCGCGACACGGGCGTCGAGAGCAGGCGCTCCAGGGTCCCCCCGACCCGCTCGCGCAGGAAGCTGATCCCGGTGAGCATGAACACGAAGAAGTAGCCGAAGTAGCCCAGGAAGACCGGCGCGAGGACATCGAGCGTGTCGGCGTCCGCGGACAGGAAGATCGTCGCCACGTGAATGACCGGCGGGCCGAACAGCGACGGCGCCCCGGACGTGAAGGCCCCGACGATGAGCGACTGGACCGCGTTCACCATGCCCGACTCGGTCGCCGGATCGGTGCCCGCGGTCACGATCGTGACGTCCGGCGCCCCGCCTCGTTGCGCGGCCACGAAGATCCCGATGTCGGCCGTCCCATCCCTGACCGCCGCCCTGAGGTCGTCGAGCGTCGGCGACGGCCCGAGGTCCACGATGTCGATGGTGAGCGTCCGGCCCGGCGCCGACTGTGCGGCGACCTGGAGCGCGGCGACGTCGATCCCGGCACCGGCGAGATGGATCGTGGCCTCCTTCTGGTCGCGGATCACCCACCCGAGCAGCGCCGTCACGACGAGCGGGACCACGAAGATGAGCCCGAGCGTTCGCTCGTCGCGCCGGAACCCCTGCCCGATCCGGCGCGCGACGGCCAGGATCCGCGTCGCGCTCATCGATCGGTCCCGGCCAGCGGACGGCCCTCGGCGTCGAGGCCGGCGAAGTGGAGGAACGCGGCCTCGAGGTCGGGCGTGCCCGCCCTCGCCCGGACCTCGGCGGACGTGCCGCGGACGAGGATCCGGCCGGAACGCACGAACACGAGCTCGTCGCACCGGTCAGCCTCGTCCATCACGTGGCTGGCCACGAGGATCGTGGCCCCGGCAGCTGCGAGGCGCCGGAAATGGGCCCAGAACTGGGCGCGGAGCGCCGGGTCGACCCCGACCGTGGGCTCATCGAGCAGCAGCACGGCGGGCTCATGGACGAGCGTGCAGGCGAGCGACAGCCGGCGGCGCATGCCGCCCGACAGGTGCATCGCCGGCGTGTTCCGCCGATCGCCCAGCTCGACCAGCTCCAGGGTCCGATCGATGACGCCGCGGTCCATGCGGCCCTCGAGACGAGCGAAGAAGGACAGATTTTCGGCGGCGGACAGCTCCGGATAGATCGCCTCGGCCTGGGGCATGTAGCCGATCCGGCCGAGGAGCGACCGATCGGGCACCTCGACGCCGAGGACCCGAGCCTTGCCGGCCGTCGGCCTGGCGAGGCCCGCCAGCATCCGGATGAACGTCGTCTTGCCGGAGCCGTTGGGTCCCAGGAGCCCGTAGATGCGACCGGGTTCGAGCACGAGGTCGATGCCGTCGACCGCCGTGACGGTGCCGAAGGACTTGCGAAGACCGGAGGCCTCGACCGCCGGCGCGGGAGGATTCATCACGACCGAGGATAGTCCTCGGATCAGCCGGACGTGTGTCGATTCCGTGCCCTTCGGCCGGGTTTCGAGTGGCTCGCCGGCGACTCGCCGTCGTTCGGCCCACCGCGTCGGGTGCGCTGGGTGCCTCCCTGCCCTGCGGGTCTCGCTGAGGGCTTCCGGGCGGCGTCGGTTGCCGGCTTCGGGGCCGGCCGCCGCGGCCCGCTCGAACCGGGCGCGCCCTTCTGGCGGATCGGCTTGGCCGCCGGCCGATCGACCGCCACGCCGGTAGCACGCCCCGGGCCACCGCGCAGGAGCGACGCCTGCGTCGACCCGGGCCGGCCGGGCGGTGGAGCAGCCGTGCTCATGCTGAGCTGCCGGACCTCTGGCGCCCGGAGGAGTCGCGCCCGGCCGGATGGGAGGCGATCGATCCGGACGGTCCCG
>SCTE01000047.1 GCA_004298915.1 Chloroflexota bacterium
GCCGAGCCGCTCGTTGAAGCTCGTCCCGAAGATGATGTTCGCCTCCGGATCCGCCGCGGCGCGGATCTCCTCGGCGGCCTCGGTGACCTCGAACAGCGACAGGTTCGAGCTGCCGGTCACGTTGAACAGGATGCCCTGGGCGCCCGCGATGTTGACCTCGAGGAGCGGGCTCGCGATGGCCTGGCGCGCGGCCTCGACCGCACGATTCTCGCCGCTCGCCCGGCCGATCCCCATGAGCGCCGATCCGGCGTCCTTCATGATCGCCCGGACATCCGCGAAGTCGAGGTTGATCAGGCCCGGCATCGTGATGATGTCGCTGATCCCCTGGACGCCCTGGCGGAGGACGTCGTCAACGACGCGGAAGGCATCGAGGATCGAGGTGTTCTTCTGGACGACATCGCGAAGGCGGTCGTTGGGGATCGTGATCAGCGTGTCGACCTTGTCCTTGAGCTCCTCGGCGGCCTTCTCGGACGTCAGCTTGCGCTTGGCGCCCTCGAACCCGAAGGGCTTGGTCACGACACCGATGGTCAGGGCTCCCGCCGCCTTGGCCAGCTCCGCGACGACCGGCGCCGCGCCCGACCCGGTTCCGCCACCGAGCCCGGCCGTGATGAAGACCATGTCCGAGCCCTCGAGCGCGGAGGCGATCTTGTCCACATCCTCTTCCGCGGCGCGCTGGCCGATGGCGCTGTCGCCGCCGGCGCCGAGGCCACGGGTGATCTTGTCCCCGATCCGGATCTTGTGGGGCGCATCCGACTGGAGGAGAGCCTGCGCGTCCGTGTTGAGGGCGATGAACTCGACCCCCATCATCTCGGCCCGGATCATCCGGTTGACGGCATTGCTGCCACCGCCACCCACGCCGATGACCCGAATGAGGGCGAAGTTCTCCGAATCAGAACGCAGGGCCACCGTACTCCTCCATGGCCTTCTGGGGCCGGGGCTGAACTTCTGCACATGTGACCCGGAACGGTTGTCTGGCGGTGTCGGCGGGGCGCCCCAGGTCGTCGGGCGAGTCTACCATCCGGTGCGCGTTACGTGACCCACGGAAATGGCCGCCATGCCGGGGTCGCGCGGATGGGGTTCCCGCCGGGCCTGCGCCTGCGCAGGCGCCGGAGCCGCACCTGCGCCCGCGCCGGGCCACGCCGCCGGCGGGCGTCGGACCTAGGGGAAGATGCTCCGCAGCGAATCGCGCATCCGGCCGAGGATTCCGAACGCGGGAGCGGATTCGTACCGCGTCGGCTCACCGTCAGCGAGGGACCGGGCGCCCCACATGAGCAGGCCGATCGCGGTGGCGTAGGCCGGCGTCAGGATCGAATCGGTCAGGCCGGACACCGCCGTCGGCGCCACCACGCGAACGGGCATCTGGAGGACCTCCCGACCGAGCTCGGCCAGCCCGGACAGCTGGGCCGCCCCGCCGGTCAGGATCAGGCCGGCCGGAAGCATCCCCGCCCCGGCGGACCGCATCTCCGCCCCGAGCAGCTCGAACGTCTCGCGCATCCGGGCCTCGATGATCTGGCACAGCTCGAGCCGGCTGATCGTCCGGCCGGCATCCTCGCCCAGCACCGACACGCCGATGTCCTCGTCCGCCTCGACGCCCCGCAGGTCGCACGTCCCGTGCTCGATCTTGAGCTCCTCGGCGACCGGCAGCGACGTCTTGATCCCGATCGCGACGTCGTTGGTCACGAAGTTGCCGCCGACCGGCAGGACGCTGGTATGGAACGGCGAGCCCTCGTTGAACATCGCCAGGTCGATGGTCCCGGCGCCGATGTCCGCGACCGCAACGCCGAGCTCCTTCTCGGTTTCGGTGGCCACGGCCTCCGCGGCGGCCAGCGCGTTGGCGACCCGCTCGTCGATCTTGACGCCGGCCGCGGCGACGCACTTGGTCAGGTTCTGGACCGCGGTCTGCGGGGCGGTGACGATGTGGGTCTCGACCTCGAGGCGCAGGGCACTCATGCCGAGCGGATCCTTGACGCCCTCCTGGCCATCGACGATGAACCCGCGCCGCTCGACATGGAGGACGTCCCGGTTCGAGGGAATCGCGACAGCCCGGGCGACCTCGATCGCGCGGAGGATGTCCTCGCGGCTGACCTCGCGATCGTGGGCCGTGACGGCCACCTGGCCCGTGGAGTTGAGGCTCTCGACCTGGGCGCCGCCGACGCCCACGAACGCCTTGTCGATCTTCCAGCCGGACAGGCGCTCGGCCTTCTCGACGGCGTCGCCGATCGAGCGGACGGTCTGGTCGATGTTGACGACCGCTCCCTTCTTCAGGCCGGCGGACGGGACGGTCCCGTGCCCGATCACGGTGACACGGCCGTCGCGGCTCACCTCGCCGATGAGCGCGCAGACCTTGCTCGTGCCAACGTCGATTCCGACGAGGACGCCTTCCACCACAGTTTCGCCTGCTCCCTCCCGGTCTCCCGGGTCAGATGAAATGTCGCCGGATCAGCGCGACGTTGTTGAAGATCCGGAAGCCGAAGTTGATCAACGCGACGAGGTACAGGTCCAGGCTGAGCCGATCGCCGATGAACGTGAGGATGACCGCGACGACGGCGTTCGTGACGAAGCCCGAGATGAAGATGCGGTTGTCATAGACACCATCGAGCTCGGCCCTGACCGCTCCGAGGACCGAGTCGAGCGCGGCGAGGATCGCCACGGCCGAGTATCGGCTGAACTCGAAGCTGACGTTGACGTTGAGGACGAGCCCGAGCAGGACGCCCACGATGAGGCCTGCCAGGGGAAGCAACACGTTGTCTCGTCCTCGCTGCGATCTGTTTCGGCAAGGCTACTCGACCGCACCGGACCGGGGCAACCTGCGCGCGACGGCGACGCGATCATCACGGCGCGGGGGTCGCCCTCGGGACATAGGTCCCGTTACGTTCGTCGGCGAGGATGACCTTCGCGATCGTTCCCTCCCCGTTGGCGAGGAGGCTGCGGAGCAAGCGCACCTGCCCCGGGATCATGTCCGGCGTCCGCAGGCTGCGGGTGTACAGCCCGAACACGGCGACCCACGACTTCGGGGCCGTGCTGACCACGAAGCCGTTGGCCTCGCTCACGGACACGATGAGCGAAGTCGCGACGCTCCCGACGTCGGCGGGCCTGAGCGACGCGAGCCGGGTCGCGGCGTCGAGGTCGATCGGATCGAGCGTCGAACCGACACCGAGCTTGGTCGAATCCGGCCGGGCATCGACGATGGTCGGCAGCGAGGCACCCGCCGGGTCATCGGGCGGTGCAGTCGCGAAGATGACGCCGGCACGGTCGACCAGGAACAGGACGTCGCCGACCTTCCAGGTCAGGATCGCGGTCCGTTCCACGACGTGGACGACCAGCGTGTCGGGCAGGCTCACCTCGACGGCAGCGTCGGCCACCCCGGGCAGCATGCGCAGCCGATCCTCGATCGCTGGCGTCTCGATCCGGAAGAGGTTCGTCCCATCCGCGGTATCGACGGCCGCGACGAGCGCCTCGCGGG
>SCTE01000404.1 GCA_004298915.1 Chloroflexota bacterium
CATCGACGGCCGCGTGCATCTTGGGCACGACGGGACCGGTGGCGAGGTCGGCCACCAGACGATCGATCCGGACGGGCCGACCTGCAACTGCGGCAACAGCGGCTGCCTCGAGGCCTTCGCTCGGGCCGACCGGATCGCCGAAGCGTGCGGGACCGACTCGGCCGAGGCGGCGGTCACGAGCGCGCTCGCCGGGGATCTCGCGGCGCTGGCCGGGATGCGATCCGTGGGCCGCTACCTGGGCATCGGCATCGGCAACCTGATCACGCTCATCTCTCCGGACCGGGTCGTCCTCGGCGGCGGGATCGCGGCGGCCGGGGACCTCATCCTCGAACCGATCCGGGCCGAGATCCGCCGCCGCGTCCACACGACGTCGCTCGAGGACGTCGAGATCGTGATGGCCGAGCTCGGTATCTGGGCGGGTGCCATCGGCGCCGCGATCCACGGTGCCGAGTCGATGCACGGCGAAGGCGCGATTGCCCCTGGAACGCCGGCAACCTGGACATCGTGGCCGGCCGAGGCAGTGAGTCCCGCGGGCACGATGCCGTGAGGGACAGCGCCTACGTCCCGCAGCATCGGCGGATCGAGCAGGTCCTGCGCGAGCGGATCACGGGCCTCCGGCCGGGCGATCGGCTGCCCTCGGATGCCCAGCTCGTCGCCGAGTTCCAGGTCAGCCGGATGACCGCACGCAATGCGATGCAGCGACTCGCCGATGAAGGCCTCGTCGCCCGGCAACCCGGCCGGGGCAGTTTCGTGGCGGAGCGGGCGACCCATCGCCGGACCGATCGGCTGATGACCTTCAGCCGTGAGATGGAGCGCCAGGGCCAGGTACCGACATCGCGGCTCCTGGCCCGCGCCATCCGCCCTTCGACCCGGGCAGAGGCAGCCGATCTTGGGCTCACGCCCGGGACCCCGGTCATCGAGGTCCGACGCGTCCGCCTCGCAGACGGGGATCCGATCGCCATCGAGACGGCGATCCTGATCCGGAGCTGCGCGCCGAGCGTCATGTCGGCCGATCTCGAGCATGGCTCGCTCCACGATGCGGTCGCCCGCGGCGGCCTCACGCTCGCATCCGGGACCGGCAGCATCGGGGCTGCCGTTGCGACGGCCGCCGACGCGCGGCTCCTCGACCTGCGCCGGGGCGATCCGCTCCTCGTCGAACGTCGCGTGATCGTCGATCTGCAGGGCCGCCCGGTCGAGGCCACGGAATCCCGGTATGCCGGGGCACGCTACGCGCTCGAGGTCTCGTTCGAGGTCGATGACGATGGCCGAGCCCCGAGCCCGTCGCTCGAGTGAGTAGCCTGGAGGTTCGCGGCCGCCTGGTGATGGACGGTTCCGTCGTCACGGGACGCATCCGCATCGAGGACGAGTGGATCTCGGGTGTCGACCTCGACGATGATCCGGCGGGTCCGAGACCGGCAAGGACCGATGACGGGGGCGAGGGCGCCCTGCCGCTGATCGCCCCCGGGCTCGTCGATATCCACGTCCACGGTTGGGGTGGCCACGCCGCGATGGGCTCGACCGACGACCTCGACGGCATGGCGCGCTCGCTCCTGCGGAGGGGCGTGACCTCGTTCCTGCCGACCGCGGTGACCGCGCCCCTCGGCGACCTGCGGGCGTTCGCCGATCGGGTTCGAGTCTGGATCCCGCGATCAGCACGCGACGGCGCGGGCCCGCTCGGCTTCAACCTCGAGGGCCCGTTTCTCGCCCCGGAACGTAAGGGGGCTCACAACCCGGACCACCTCGCGCGACCCGGGGACACGGCCTGGGCCGAGATCGAACCCCTCGTCGATGGCCTCCGGCTGATCACCATCGCACCCGAGCTCGATGGCGCGCTCGAGCTCATCCGACGCCTCGCCGGGCTCGGCGTTCGCGTGTCGCTCGGCCACTCGGCGACGGAGATCGCGACCGCCCACGCCGGCTACGACGCGGGCGCAACCGCGACGACCCACCTGTTCAACGCGATGAGCGGCGTCGTCCATCGACATCCCGGCCTCGCGGTGGCGGCCCTGACCCGCGACGACGCCTACGTCGAGCTGATCGCCGACCGCGAGCATGTCGATCCGGCGCTCTGGCCAATCGTCCGCCGCATGAAACCTCGCGACCGACTGATCCTCATCAGCGATGCCCTGGCGCTCGCGGGAACCGGCGACGGACGGATGTCGCTCGGGGGCCTCGAGGTCGAGGTCCGCGGCACCCGATGCACGCTGCCCGACGGTACGCTTGCCGGGTCGGTCATCGCCATCGACACCGCGGTTCGGAACATGGTGGCCGAGGGGATGGACCTCGTCGATGCCGTCGCCGCTGCCAGCCGCAACCCGCTGGCCATGCTCGGGATCGAGGACCGTGGCCGGCTCGCGGAGGGGCAACGGGCCGATCTCGTCGAACTTGACGGCGACCTCGAAGTCCGCGGGGTCATGCGCTCCGGCGCGTGGCTGGGAAGCTGACCCGATGACCGACCTGCCGGATCGGCCGGCCGGCAACGCGGCGCCGCCGGACGAGGTCCGGACGATGTTCGACCAGATCGCCGCTCGCTACGAGCCGCTCAACGCCGTGATCTCCGGCTTCCAGGAACCGCGCTGGCGGCGGCGACTGGTCTCGGCAACGGGCCTCGGACCGGGCATGCGGGCGATCGATGTCGCCTCGGGGACCGGCGTCGTGGCCCGAGATCTCGCCAGGGTTGTCGGTCCGAATGGGCACGTCCTGGGGGTGGACGTCTCGGCCGGCATGCTGGCCCGGGCGCGGAATCGTCTTCCCGCTGTCGGGCATCTCGAGTACCTCGTCGCCGACGCGATGGAGTTGCCGGTCGAGGACGCGACCTATGACGCCGCCACGATCGCGTTCGGGATGCGCAACCTGCCCGACTACGGGCGCGGATTCGCCGAGATGCGTCGCGCGGTTCGTCCCGGCGGCATCGTCGCGTGCCTGGAGATTGCCCGTCCGAGCGGCGTCATCGGGCGCGTTGGACGAGCCTGGTTCGAGGCGGTGGTGCCGCGGATCGGCCAGCTCGCCGGCCAGGGCGACGCGTATCGCTACCTCGTGCGGAGCGTTCGCGCGTATCCGCCGCCTGAGCAGATTGCCGCGATCATGCGCGACGCCGGCCTGGTCGATGTCGCGTGGACGCCCCTGACGTTCGGGATGGTCACCCTGCACACGGGCCGGCGACCCTGAAACGAAGCCCCGATCGGCCGCCGCGCGGCGCGGGGCGCGGGGTGCAACCCGACCTGCGCAACCGGCCCGACCTGCGACACGATCAGCCCTTGGCAGCCTCGAGCGCCTTGCGCGCCTTGTCCCAATCCGCCCGGAACTGGGTGATGCCCTTGTCGGTGAGCGGGTGATGGACCATCTGCTGGAAGATCTTGAACGGCAGCGTGGCGATGTGGGCCCCGGCCAGGGCCGAGTCGGTCACGTGGCGCGGGTGGCGGATGGAGGCAGACAGGACCTCGGATTCGATCTCGTGGAACCGGATGATGTCCGACAGCTCGCGGATGACGACCATCCCTTCCTCGTTGATGTCATCGAGGCGCCCCACGAACGGAGACAGGAGCGACGCCCCGGCCTTGGCCGCCAGGAGGCCCTGGTTCGCGGTGAAGATCAGCGTGCAGTTGGTGCTGATGCCCTCGGCGGCGAACCGGCTGATCGCCTCGAGGCCGGTCTCCGACATCGGGACCTTGACCACGATGTTGTCCGCGATCTTGGCGAAGTGGCGCCCTTCCTTGAGCATGCCCTCGGCATCCTCGGCGACCACCTCGGCCGAAACCGGGCCGTCGGTGATCGTGCAGATCTCGGCGAGGATCTCGTCGTAGGTCATGCCCGAGGTCCGGGCGAACAGGCTCGGATTCGTGGTCACGCCGTCGAGGACGCCCCAGCGGGCGACCGTCCGGATCTCTTCGATGTCGGCGGTGTCGAGGAACAGTTTCATGGTTGGTTCGGACTCCTGGCTCCGCCGGGACCCGGGGAGGTCGATTCGACGGTCGTTCGATTCTACCGCCCGGCCGCCGAAGCAGGTCCTCGTCAGAAGCCGGCGGGCTCGCGCATGAGGATCACGGTCGTCCGGCCTGGCCGCTCGCCCTGGACGATCAGCAACTTGTTCACGCGGCTCCGCATGCCGTACGTCTCCTGCATCCGCACGTCCTCGAGCGGCTGGGCGTAGTGCTCGATACGGTCGAAGGCCGTGGCCAGGTCGGGGACGACCTTCTGCGCGCCCACGATCAGGATCACCCGTCCTGCGCCATTGGCGATCGGGGCGAGCTGGCTGCCGCTCCCGGAGGCCCAGAGGATCTTGCCGTCCTCGGTGACGGCGGCGGCGCTGTTGATGAAGACGTCCGGCGCGGCCCCCAGCTTGCGAATCTCGCGGGCCTCGGTGGCGCGATCCATCGACCGGATCCTCGGCTTGACGGCGTCGAACCGTCCGGACGCTTCGATCGCATCCACGAGCCCGATCTGGGCCAGGGTCTCGGACGCACCACTGTGGACCTCCGCGCCCTCCGGGATCAGCGACAGGGCGATGTCGCCGGCCTCGACAGCGGACTCGGCGATGCGGACATCGAAGCCGTGGCTACGCAGGGCGTCAGCGGCACGGTTCAGTTGCTCGGCCGTCGCAAGCTCGGCGAACCGCCCGTCGACGGGGAGTCGCTCGATCGGCGATACGGTGGGAATGGTCATCGTGGAGGCATCCTCGGGTTGGCCCGTCGTGAGGGCAGGCAGC
>SCTE01000405.1 GCA_004298915.1 Chloroflexota bacterium
TCTGGAGCGTGTCGATCGCCTCGCCGACCCGGTCCGTCGTCCGAGCCAGCACGACGGCCGGCATGTCGGCCGCGCCCTGGCGATCGGCAAGGAGTTGAGCGACCCGAACGACCGCACCGGTCGTCGCCATGAGCCCGTTGGCACGCATCCATTCGTCGTTGTAAAGCTTCGAGAGGTACGACCGGCCGCCATCGGGGAGCACCACGACCATCACGGCCCGCTCGACGACCGCGGCGCCCTGCGCCATGACCCGTCGCGCTTCATCGAGAACGGCCACAACCGCGGTCCCGCACGATTCACCGGCCAGGATCCCCTCTTCTCGCGTAATCCGGCGGGCCATCAGGAACGAATCGCGGTCCGAAACGCGGACCCAGCGATCGACGACCGACGGGTCGTGCGTGCCGGGCATGAAGTCCTCGCCCACGCCTTCGGTCAGATACGGCCGGGCGACATCGCCGGAGAGGATGCTGCCTTCCGGATCCGCACCGATGATCTGGATCGCAGGGTTCTTCGACTTCAGGTAGCGACCGATCCCGGAGATGGTCCCGCCGGTCCCCGCGCTCGCGATCATGTGCGTGATCCGGCCGTCGGTCTGGTCCCACAGTTCCGGGCCGGTGGTCCGCTCGTGGGCGGCCGGGTTCTCGGCATTCCAGTACTGGTCCGGCTTGAAGGCCCCGGGGATGTCCCGGGCGAGCCGCGCCGCCACCGAGTAGTACGACTCCGGCGATTCAGGCTCGACATTCGTCGGGCACAGGACGACCTCGGCACCGTATGCACGCAGGAGCGCCTGCTTCTCGGGCGATTGCTTGTCGGCCATCACGAAGATGCAGCGATAGCCCTTCAGGACGGCGGCGATTGCCAGCCCATGGCCGGTGTTCCCGGACGTCGGCTCGACGATCGTGCCACCGGGCTTGAGAAGACCGGCGCGTTCGGCTGCCTCGATCATCGGCAACCCGATTCGGTCCTTGACCGACCCACCGGGGTTCATGGCCTCGAGCTTGGCGAGGATGAGCGGCTGGGCCGCCTCGGGACCGAGATCGCGCGTGACGCGGGTCAATCGGACGAGCGGCGTGCCGCCGACGAGATCGAGGATGGACTCGGCGTACTGCATGCCCGGAGTGTAGAACGGGCGCCAGCCCGCGGGCGGTCGGCTACGAACCCGGCCCCGGCTCTGCGAACCGCGACGTCGTGATGGCCTCGGCGGCCGTGCGGCTTGCCCGATGGCCGGTGAGGGCCGCGAGGAACGGATCCCGCGCGATGCTCAGGAGCTCGACGTCCGTGGTCGCGACGATGGTCGCGGTCCGCGGGATGTCCCGCACCAGCGCGATCTCGCCGAAGTAGTCGCCCGGGCCCTCGGTGCGGACAACGCGTCCCCCGATCGTGACCTCGACGGTGCCCGAGACGATGAGGTGGAACGCGTCGCCTGCCTCGCCCTCGGTGATGATCGCGGTTCCGGCCGAGGCGGTCCATGCCGTCGCACCTGCGGCCAGACGCTCCACGACGGCGGGTGCGAGCGGGGCGAACATCGGCACCGACCGGATGGCATCGAGCCGCTCGTCGGGAACGACGACGCCGGTGTCGATGGCTCGGAGGCCACGCCAGGCAAGGGCCGCGATCGTCGGCATGATCAGGCCAGCCACGATCAGGGCACCCTGCGGGCCGAGGACCAGGACCAGGACGGGCGCGGCGATCGACCCGAGCGCAAGGGCGGCCATCTGCAGGCCCTCGAGGGCGCCGAGGATGCGGGCGAGGACGTCGTCCGTCGACACGCGCTGGAGCAGCGTTCGTCCGGCGGCATCGAGCAGGGCCCGGCCCGCGCCGGCGACCGCAACAAACGCGAATGCGACCGCCGCCTCTGGCGCGATGCCGATTCCGGCCAGTGGCAGCCCCCACAGCACGACGCCCGCCAGGAGCGGCGCGGCCAGGCGCCGGCGACCGACGAGGGCGAGCCCGCCGACGGAGCCGATCAGCCCGCCTGCGCCAATGGCCGACACCAGGAACCCGGCGCCACCTTCACCGATCTTCAGGAGATCGATGGCGAGCATGACGCTCAGGACATCGACCGTGCCCCACAGGATCCAGGCCGAGGCGACGACGGCCACGACGAGCCTGGGGCCGGCTTCCGACCTGAGGGTCCGGATGCCGTCCAGGGCGGCGCTGGCGACCGGTTCGTCCAAGGCGATCCCGACCGGGCCCGGCTCGACCCGGAGCCCGATCATGAGCAGGGCCGATCCGGCAAGCAACACCCCGAACAGCAGGAACACGGTGCCGGGATTCGCGGTCGCCAGCACGATTCCGGCGATCGCGGGTCCGACGAGGATGGCCACGCCCTCGATCGTGCCGGCGACGACATTGGCCGCAGTCAGCTCGTCCGGGTGACGAACCACGTGCGGCAGCAGTGCCCCCTGCACCGGACGCGTCAGCACGATCGAGGCGGATGCCGCGGCGACCAGGGCATAGATCACCAGGGCCGATGCCCCGGACAGCAGGGCCGCCGCAGCCGCGAGCATCGTCATGGCCTGGATGCCGTACGCGGCGACCAGGACCCGTCGGCGCGGGAACCGGTCACCTGCCGTCGCCGCGAACGGCGCCAGCACGGCGGCCGGGACCAGCATCACGAGGGCGATGACGCCGGCCTCGGTCGTCCCACCCCGCCCGTAGGCGAACACCAGGACGGCGATCCACGTCGCATGCTCCGCCATCGTGAAGATCGCGAATCCGGCCGCGATGCGCCGCAGCGCGGCGTTGCCGATGACGGCCCGGAGGACAGCTCGCCTCACCCGGCGCGCGCTCCCCTGCCCGGTCCTTGCGCCCGACGGTTGCGATCCCGCGCTCGCTCGATCGACTGGCTGAAGGCCGCCACTCCTCGGGGTCAGCGCGTCGGAAGGTCGGTGCCCGGTTCGGCGCCCTCGACGCCGTCACTGGCGCCGTCGGGGTCCTCGGTGCGGGCCGAATCGGGAGCCTCTCCGTCGTCGAGGCCTGGGTCCTCGTCCCCGTCCTCGTCATCGAACGGATCGTCCCCATCGGGCGTCGCGCCGGCCGGCCGACGGTGTCGATAGACGAGCACGAGGAACGCCCCGAGGCCGAACAGGATCGACATCAGTTGCGCGGTCGGGATGCCCCCGACGAACCAGTTGCCGGTCCGCAGGTTCTCGAGCAGGAACCGGACCACCGCGTACCAGATGAAGAAGATCAGGATCTGGTCGCCGGGCCGGAGCGGATAGGGGCGCCGGCGGGACAGCCAGATCAGGAGCGCCGCGCCGACGAGACCTGAAACCGATTCGTACAGGAACAGCGGCTGGAAGGCGGTCGTGGCTTCCGGGAACGTGGCGCACGGATAGGCCGCCACCCGATGGGCGCAATCGATCGCGATCCCCCAGGGGAGATTCGTCGGCGGACCGTAGAGCTCCTGGTTGAAGAAGTTCCCCCAGCGCCCGATCGCCTGCATCGTGAACAGCGCGGGCGCGACGATGTCCGCCCAGACCCAGCCGGACAGCCGGTGGTACCGGACGAGCCCAATGAACGCGATGACCCCGGTGATCAGGCCGCCGTAGACCCCCAGCCCCGAATAGGGCGGCAGGACGATCTTGAGGAGGTCGTGCTGATAGAGCGCCCATTGGTCGATCACGTGGTACAGGCGGCCCCCGATGAGCGCAGCAATCGCGATGACGATCAGCCCGTTGCCGACGATCTCGGGATCCTGGCCGAAGCGTCGTGCCTGGCGCACGAGGACGGTGTAACTGGCGAACAGGCCCACGGCATAGGCGATGCCGTACCAGTAAACCGGCAGGGGCCCGATGTGGAAGGCGATCGGGTCGACGAGGAAGTTGATCATGGCTCCGGAGTGTACGCGGCTGGCCGTTCACCGTAGACTCGCGCCGATGCGCATGGTCCGTGGGAGCTGCTGATGGCCGAATTCCAGTGGTGGCTGCTGCTCGTCGGCCTCGTGCTCGGCGGTGGCATCGTGGCCGTCGTCTACCTCGATGGCGCCCGTCGCGAGCAGGACATCGAGAGCCGCGAACTGCCGGCCGAGGCCGCCTGGATTGCTGACCGCCTGAAGGCCACGGGACGATCCATCGACGAGGCGACGATTGCCCAGGTCCTCCGTGAGCACCGGGCCTATCGCGCCGAACCTCCGCCGGATCGCCTCGGCTCGGTCGACGACCTGCCCGACGGGCGCCACGCCGACGGCGAGGCTAGCTAGCCCTCCGGAGGCGGCGCGGGGCGGATCGGGCGGCGCTCGAAGGCCGTCGAGAACACGACATCGGTCTCGGTCGAGAAGACGTGCCTGGTCGTCTGCACGGCCCGGATCACGCGCTCCAGGTCGAGGGTATCGCGGGCGCGAACCTTCAGGAGGTAGTCAGCCTCGCCGGTGATGTGGTGGCAGGCCTCGACCTCGGGAATCGCGGCGAAGTCGCCGGTCAGGTCGGTTGCCACCGTTCCCGGTGCCTGCGTCACCCAGGTGAAGGCGAGGATCGCCAGGCCGATTGCCTCCGCCGATACCTTGACGGTGTAGCCGGTGATGACGCCGCGCGCCTCGAGCTTCTTGACCCGCTCGTGGGCGGCAGGCCCGCTGATCCCGACTGCGGCGCCGAGTTCCGCATAGGGGCGCCGGCCATCCTCCTGGAGCAGCTCGAGCAGCCCGGCGTCGATTCGATCCAGTCTGGTCTTATCGGTCATGGGACTTATCTCTTAAGCAAATGGGCTTGCATGCCTAATGTCGTTAGGCTATCATTCGATTCATCAGGTCACTCTGGTGTCGGGCCCGTCGACAGGCGACGGGATCATCGGTCGAAGCCGACGATCCAACGGCACAAGGCGCAAACGCAGGTATTCATCATGTTCGCAAGTTCCGGATTTGGCATCCTGGCCCTGTTCTCGGTCCTCAGCTCGATCCTCGGCGAGGATCGCCGACGCTCGAAGGATCCGCACCAGGCGGCAAGCTACTTCAGCCGCTGGATCCGCTGACCGACTGATCCTTCATCGTCGGTCCGCGGGATCGACGCCGCCATCGCTTAACCATTGCAACGGCCTCCGGGACCATCCGGGGCCGTTTCGATGTCGGGGCCGTCAGGTCGTGGTCGATCGATCGTTCTGGCCGGGATCTGCGATCGGCATCGGTCCCGCATCGGAACGGGGCGAGGCCGGGGGATCGGTGAACTCGGGCGCCGCCGCGCGCCACGCGGCATCGGCGTCGGCGGTGTTCGGCCCGAACGAGACCGACCCGACGAGGGTCAGGCCGCCCATCACGATCCCGACGCCGCCGCCAAGGGCCAGCGGCCAGTGCCACCACAGCACCGTGTAGGCGGCAAGGCCGATCCCCACGCCGAGCGCGACGATGATCGCTCGCAGGTCGGGCACGATCAGCCGACCACCGAGACGCCGATGGCGCTGCCGACCACGTACGTGACGACGGCCGCCGCTGCGCCGATGCCGACCTGCCGGAAGCCCGAGAACAGCAGGCTTCGCCCGGTCAGCAGCGAAACCCCGGCGCCCACGACGAACAGGGCAACCAGCGATGCCACGGCGGCGGCCACGAAGGCCCCCGTGCCTGACCCCACGAGATACGGCAGCACGGGCACGGCCGCACCGATCGCGAAGGCGACGAACGAGCCGAACGCCGCGCCCCACGGCGAGCCGAGTTCGTCGGGATCGAGCCCGAGCTCCTCGCGGACGAGCGTGTCAAGGGCGTGGGCCGGGTCGGAGAACATCCTCCGGGCGATCGTCCGGGCCTCGTCGCCCGTGAACCCCTTCGCCTGGTAAACGGCGGCAAGCTCCGCCTCCTCCTCCTCGGGCATCGCCTCGAGCTCGGCACGCTCGAGGGCGATCTGGCGCTCGAACAGCTCACGCTGCGACTGCATCGAGATGTACTCGCCCGCGGCCATCGAGAAGGCGCCGGCGAGCAGGCCGGCGATCCCGGCCAGGAGCACGAACTGTCCGGCACCGATGGCGACGTTGGCACCGGCAACGCCCATCACCAGCGCGAGGTTCGACACGAGGCCGTCGGACACCCCGAAGATGACCGCGCGGAGGGTGCCCGAGCGACTCGAGCGGTGCCATCGTTCGCGCGCGGCGATCTGGCCGGGCTCGGAGACTTCGAGGGACATGGCCGCGTGCTCGCCGGCGGCCGCGGTCACCCGCTCGCGCGCATCGTCATCGACGGCGGAACTCGTCATGCCGCCGCGCGCCCCGTCGCCGGCCGCCCCGTTCCTGCGTCCCCCAGCGGTCCGCGCCCCGGACAGCGACTTCCAGATCTCGGCGTGCTCGCGCTCGTCGGCGGCGATCGCTTCCACCTCGGGCGTGGACTGCGCGGTGTAGATCTCGACCTCGTCACCCTCGAGCGCCTGGACCAGGTCACGCACCGCGTGCGTCCCGAAGATCCGGGCGATGGCGATGATCGCCCGGACCCGGAACCGCGGACCGGATGCCTCCGGGACGGCGGCTCCGCGCTCGGTCAGGCGGCGGGCCCAGACATCCGCGTGGCGGCGCTCGTTGTCGGCAATCGTCCGGAAGGCCGATGCGCGGACCGGGTCGCGCTCGATCCGGGCGAGCGCGACATACAGCTGGATCGCGTCGCGCTCGAGCTTGAGGTTCTCGAGGCTCTGCTCGAGATCGATGTCGGTCACCCCGCAAGCGTAGCCGGATGCTGCCGGGTCGTGGTCCGGAGGCGGATCCCGCGGCGCTACACTCCTGCCGATGACCACCCCCCTGCTGCCGCCGCTTCGATGGCTCTCGGCCGCCGATGTCGTCGAGGCCATGCCGGCGATCGAGGAACGCCTCGAGCTGGCTGAGCAGACGATGGTCGCGCTGGCGAGACCGGGTGGTTCGGAGCTTCCGCCGAAGATCGCGATTCATCCGCGTCCGGACGCCTCGTTCATCCACGCGATGCCGGCAATGCTGCGGGGCACCGACCTGTTCGGGGACCTCGTCGGCATGAAGTGGGTCGCCGGGTTTGCCACGAACACCGAGATCGGCCTGCCGGGGATCAGCGCCC
>SCTE01000406.1 GCA_004298915.1 Chloroflexota bacterium
CCGGATCCGGAATGCGTCGTGGCCCCGGACCGTGCTGCGACTCGCAGCGATGCTTCGAGCGCCGCGAGCCGAGCGCGAGCCGCTGCGAGATCGGTTCGAAGGGAATCGGCCGTCGTGGCGTCGGTCGCGACCTGGTCCCGGGCGGCGGCGAGGGCGGCCTGGAGGTCGGCCGCTGCCGCGGAGACAGCGCGGAGCTGTTCCTCGAGTGCGGCGGAGCGGTCCCGCTCGGCGGCCAGTGCCGAGGTGATCGACGTGAGCGAGGCCGGGGGCACCGCGAGTGGCGCCGACGCGGCAGTCCAGAGTCCCGCCGCCCTGATGGTGGCGGCCCCGCCGACGAGGGCGGTTGCCACGGCAAGGACGACGAGGGTGCGTCGAAGGAACAGGTTCGCGGTCATCAGTTCACCTCCGGGAGTGAGGTCGAGAAGGTTGGCCGGCCGGCGCGGCCGACCCAGTAGCGATAGGCGGCGGCGAGGAGGACGAGGACGAAGGACATGCCGTAGATGCCTGCGAGGGCGACCGAATCGGTGCCCGACAGGATCCCGTGGACCCAGGCGAGGACGAGGACGAGCAGGCTCAGTCGATGGACCTGGAGCCACATACCCCGCGGCAGGCGCTTGGTGTACCGCGCGGTCAGGCCCGTGACCAGCAAGGCGTAGAGCGAGATCACCCCGATCGCCACCGGCACGGTCCGATACGAGGACAGGCCCGGGACGAGCGCCCCGCCGACGCCGACGCCGGCATACGGATCGGCCACGAGCGTGGCGATGTGCATCAGGACGAACGCAAGGACGAACATCGAGACGTTGGCATGCCAGGGAAACAGCAGCCGCGACAGGCGCCAGGTCGTCTTGTTGGTCGGGTGGCTGAGCACGAGACCGAGCACGACCTGGAGCGTCAGCAGGCCCAGGGTGACGAAGCCGGCCGCGCGGGCCGCCAGCCAGATCCGGAGCTCCGCCTGGTGCTCCGATGTGGCGGGAACGATCTGGTCCGTCGCATAGAGCGCCACCAGCGTTACCCCGGCGACGATGATCATGAACAGCACGCCGCCGACCCGGGGAGATTGGTTCGCCAGGCGCGTCTGCCGGCGAGGGCTGCCGTCGGCAAGGGTCGCCGATCCGAGGGGCGCCGGCCCGCCCGCGGGCGCGGGTCCGGATTGGTGTATGGCGCGCGCACGGTCCACGGGGTAGCGTCGTCCTCCTCGGGCGGCATGGGGCGTCATCTGTCTGAGGCGCCGTTGCCCGCACAGGTTTCAGCGACCGGATCGCCGTTCGTCCCGTCCGCCGACCACGATGGTCCCGCCCGGATGGGCCCTTCGGCCCTGTGGCGCCGCGGTCCCGGTCCGCGATGCTGGATCGGCCGGGGGACCCCGGTCCATCGCTGCTGTTCGAAAGGTGCATCCCGCGTGAAAGAACGACCCAGGCCGCCCATGAGCCGACGAGAGCGTCGACAGCAGGACCGGCTCGATCGCCCCGTCCGGGAGCGGCCTCGCGTCGCCAGTTCGAGGACACGCCGGCCCGCGTGGCAGTCGCCGTTGTTCCTGGTGACCGTGGCCGCGGTCGTCGTCGGAGGTGCCCTCGTCCTGCTCAGCACGCGGCCCCAACCGGCATCGTCGGGGGGCAGCCTGTTCGGGCCACCGACGGCCTACGCAACCGAGATCGTGTCGGGCGAATCGGTTGGGTCAGCCGAGGCGCCGGTCGTCCTCGAGGTCTACTCCGACTTCCAGTGCCCGGTCTGCGCCCGTTTCGTGCGTGACCAGTTCCCGACCCTGAAGCGCCAGTTCATCGACGCCGGCGTCCTCCGGAGATCGGAAGAGCAC
>SCTE01000407.1 GCA_004298915.1 Chloroflexota bacterium
GTTCGAGCACGCCGCGGAGACCATGACCTCCTAGGCGTCCATTCGTCCCGGCAACCTCGAGGGCCGGCCGGCACCGCCGGCCGGCCCTCCTGATTCCCGCAACGCGTTCCAGAGAGAGGTTCGATGAGCAGCGACGGACACCACGACAAGCACCCACGCCTGGTCGAACTCGAGCAGATGGTCCGCGACGGCCGGATCGACACGATCATCGTGGCCCTGACGGACATGCAGGGGCGGCTCATGGGCAAGCGCGTCCAGGGCGAGGCATTCCTCAACGGCGTCATCGACCACGGCGCCCACTTCTGCACGTACCTGCTGGGTACGGACATGGAGATGAACACGCCCGAGGGCTTCGGGCTGATGAACTGGGAAACGGGTTATGGCGACTGGATCGCCTCACCGGTCTGGGATTCCCTCCGCGTCCTGCCGTGGCTCGAGAAGACGGCCCTCGTGCTGTCCGACACCATCGACGAGGAGACGCACCAGGAGATCCCTGTCTCGCCGCGGACCATCCTCAAGCGCCAGGTGGAACGGGCCAGGAAGGCCGGCATCACCGTCAAGGCCGGTTCCGAGTTCGAGTACTACGTGCTCAAGGATTCGTGGGAGCAGATCGCCGAGAACGGCTACGCGATCCCGAAGCGCTTCGGCACCTACAACGAGGACTACCACCTCCTCCAGGCAACCAAGGCCGAGCCGCTCCACCGGCTGCTGCGGAATCAGATGACCGAAGCGCGCGTCCCGATCGAGTTCTCCAAGGGCGAAGCGGCGCCCGGCCAGCACGAGGTGAACATCCGCTACGACCACGTCCTCGAATCGGCGGATCGGAGCGTGCTGTTCAAGCATGGCGCGAAGGAGATCGCCTACCTCAACGGCTGGGGCATCACTTTCATGGCCAAGCCGGACCACACCTGGACGGGATCATCCGGCCACCTGCACATGAGCATCTGGGATACCGACGGCAAGAACCCACTGACTCACAACGAGGCCGACGGACTGCCGTACGGGATCAGTCGCCAGTTCAGCCAGTTCGTGGCCGGGATGATGCAGTTCTCCCGGGAGCTGGCCCCGTTCATCGCCCCGTTCATCAACAGCTACAAGCGCTACGCCTCGTTGTCCTGGGCGCCGGTCAATGTTGTCTGGGGGCGGGACAACCGGACGACTGGATTTCGTCTCGTCGGCCATGGGCCGTCGCTCCACGTCGAGAACCGGTTCCCGGGCGGCGACATGAACGCGTACCTGACATACGCCGCGATGATCGGGGCCGGCCTCTACGGCATGGAGCACGGGATCGACCTGGCGCCCGAGTTCAAGGGCAACGGCTACATCGCCACCGGCGTCGAGCGGATGCCGAGGGCGCTGTGGGAGGCGATCCAGGCCCTCGAGAAGTCCGAGGCCGCAGTCGAGATCTTCGGCCAGGATGTCGTGGACCACTACCTCAACGCCGCCCGAGTCGAGCAGGACCTGTATGACTCCATCGTTCACGACTGGGATCGCGAGCGGTACCTCGAACGAGGCTGATCCCAGCCCGTTCGCGTCACATGAGAAGAGCCCCGTCGACGTGACGGGGCTCTTTCGTTGCTTCCATGAATCGCGGCCCGTCAGCCTCCCGGTCGGAGTGTCCCGCTGAACACCTGCCAGGCCAGGAGTGACTTCGCGACCAGGCTCATGACCATGTACGTCTTCTCGCCGACGAGATAGTCGCGCCACGGTCCGATCTTCCGGTACTGGAGGACCATCGTGATGGCAAAGACGTTGAACGTCACGAACAGCGTCCCGACGATCACGTAGACGAAGGCGGGGATGCCGGCGTCGGCCGGCAGGTCCGCCTGCGCGCCATACGCCACGAGGATCGAGAAGATTCCGATCCAGGGCATGATCCCGGCGATGCACCCGAAGATGTAGTGCTTCCAGTCCGGGTTGTCACGGCGACCCTCGTTGGCCGCCTCCATGCTCCAGCCGAAGAGGATCATGGCGACGTTGCAGCCGGCGATTGCCACCAATGCCGGCAGATCCTTGATGTAGGACAGGTAGGCGATCGCGACGATCATGACCGTGCTGCTGAACGCGTACTCCACCCAGCGAAGCGGGTTCATGCCGCGCGCCAGCCACGCCTCATAGCGAGCCCTGAGGGCCCAGCCGGCGACGGCATGGGCGATCGCGCTCATCGCCAGGAACGAGGCGATGAACCAGGCGAGGGGGATGGAGAACAGCTCAACCTGCGTCTGTTCGATCCCGACGAACTTGCCGCCCTCCAGGATCGGCTTGACCGTCGGAACGAACGGGGCGAAGACGGCGACCGTGCTGGCAATCGCGAGCATCGCGAGGAACTGGGCGCCGTGAAGAAACGACAGGACCCGGTTCCAGCGGGCGAGTGAGCGCGCCCGATCGCTCGGAATGGCTTGGGCTGTCATGGTGACCTCGATTCCGGGTGCCATCACGAGAACGTGACGGACGTGGATTCAGGGGATGCACTCCCCAGGTAGGTGGCCAGCCCGTCGTCAAGGGTGGTCAGCGTCCGCGGAAGCGCCGCGAGCACCGGACCCATGTCGACCGTTGCCGGCTGGTTGATGAAGTCGACTGCATCGGGACTGAGCGGCGGGCTCGGCAGGAGGGTCATCGGAAGCGCCGCGAGCTTCACGAGCAGCGACGGCGCAGGGAGGATGGGACGGCGGATCCCGGCCACCCGCAGGGCACGGGCGATGATCTCCCGCATCGACAGCGTCTCGGGACCACCGATCTCGAACACCCGGTTTCGGCCGGACTCGGAGGCGAGCGCGTCGGCCGCGATCGCCGCCACGTCGTCGATGAAGATCGGGGCCAGAAGCTGGCGACCGGAATTCGTCATCGGCACGAACGGCAGGATTCGGGCGAAGCCGAGAAATCGGTTGAGTGAGACGTCGCGCGGCCCGAAGATCCAGGTTGGCCTGAGGATCGTCCAGTCCATGCCTGACGCACGCACGGCCTCCTCGGCGCGCCACTTTGCCCGGAACCAGTGGCGCCTGGCGTCGGGCGCCGCCCCGGCCCCGGACAGGTAGAGGACGCGCCGCACCCCGGCCTCCTTTGCGGCCGCGACGAGGCGCTCGGTGCCCATGGCATCGACCTCGAGAAACGTGTTGCCGCGTCGGGGCTGCTCGATCGGCGATCCCGGGAATGCGAGGCTGATGACCAGCCGGTCGATGCCGTCGAGCGCGCTTGCCAGCCCATCTGACTGGCGGATGTCGACGGTTCGCAGCTCGATGTCATCGGGGAGCGGCCCGCGAGCCAGCGCGCCCCGTGAGGTCAGGACGACGACACGCTCCCCGCGACGCCGCAGTTCCATCGCGATCCCCGACCCGACGAAACCGGATCCCCCGGCGACGGCGACCGTCCGCCGACTTGCGGCCGGTGGCGGGCCGGGCTCGAAGATCGTCCGGACGGCCTCGGCCCGGAACGCGAAGATGGCCTGCAGCTGCGCCTTCACCGCGAGGCGGTGCGCCAGGCGTCCAAGGGGACCGAAGGGAAGTTCGTACTCGATGTGGTCGTCGATGCGCGTCCCGCCGTCCACCGCGGTGAACGTATGGCGATGAACCCACCGACGATAGGGGCCCTCGAGCTGGACATCGGAGAAGGTCCTCGGCGCGTCGACGGCCTCGATCCGGGTCCGCCAGCGCAGCGGAATGCCCGCGATCGGACGGATCGTGTACTCGATCAGCTGGCCCTCGTGCGCCGGCGCGAGAGCCGTTCGCATCTCGAAGCCGAGCGAGGCCGGGGTGATCCGACGAAGGTTCGCAGGATCCGAGAAGAAGGCCCACGTTCGGTCGAGGTCGGCCGGGATCACCTGCGAGGCGGAGATGGCGAATGCTGTCATGGTCGAGATGCTCATGGTAGGGGCGGAGGCGCTCCCGGGAGGAAGGAGCGCCTCCGTTGGACTCCGCCGCAGTTACGGCGACGGCAGATGGACATCGAGGCCTAGCGCTCCATGCGCCGGGTCGCCAGCCGGGCGGCGCCCAGCAGGGTGACGATTCCGGCTGCAACGAGGAGAGCCGAGAGCGGCAGCGTCGACGAGACCGTCGGGACCGTCGATGCCTCCATGTCCGTCGGGGGGACGGTGGGAGCGGGCGTCAGGGCACCGATGGCGAAGACGCTGTAGGCGGTTCCGGCCGACAGCGTCAGCGCCGCGGGATCGAGGGGGCAGACGCTGTTGTCGGCGTTCGCGCAGACCTTGAGGTCGTACGAATTGGCCGGCAGCGTCAGGTACGCGGTTGCATTCGGGTACGACAGGTTGTCAACCACGGTCGTGGTTCCGTCCTGGGTCAGGACGTCAACCGCGGGCGTATCCGCGGAGAAGTGGACAACTCGCACCTGCGCGTTACCGGCATCGAGCACGGCCGCGTCCTCGATGACCTGAGCTTCGATGGAGGCGAGCAGGTTCGTTGCGGCGATCGTGTACTTCTTGCCGTCCACGAAGGTGAGGTCGGCGTTGATGACACAGGTCGTGGTCCCGGCGGCACAGACCTTGATGTTGTACGTGCCGGCGTCGACCGGGATGTAGTCGGAGATGGTCCCGAACACGACGCTCGTCAGAACGTCGGCGTCGTTGACTTTCACGTCCACGGCGGGTGCATCCGGCGACGCGTGAAGGACTCGGACCCAGGCCTTGCCTGCGGCCGGCGCGTCCGTGGAGTCGACCGAGACGACGGCGGTAAGTGCCGCGGGGGAGGCCGCGGCAACCGGGCCAGCGACCAAGGCGAGGGTGGCGGCGGCAGCGACGATCGCGCCGAGCCTCGAGAGCTTGAACATGACGGATTTGTCCTCCTGGGCTGGTGCCGACGCGAACCGTTCGCGTCGTGCGGATGGCGGGCCGACGTGGCCTGCGCTGTAGACCGTTTGTATAAGGTCTGTCGAGACATTACCCCGGAGCGATGAGGTTTGTCAAG
The DNA here is from genome assembly GCA_004298915.1 of Chloroflexota bacterium. Lineage (GTDB taxonomy): Bacteria > Chloroflexota > Limnocylindria > Limnocylindrales > CSP1-4 > UBA5189. The sequence continues at coordinate 4,917 of SCTE01000407.1, forward strand.
GCTTTTCGCGCGAAGATGACGTGTGCTAGTCTTGACAAACGATGTACACGATCAAGCAGGCAGCAGCCCTCAGCGGCGTCGGCGTCTCGCTGCTTCGCGCCTGGGAGCGGCGCTATGGCGTGGTCACGCCGGCTCGTTCTCCAGGTGGATACCGCCTCTACGACGACGATGCCATCGCGCGCCTGCGGTCCATGCGCCAGCTCGTCGATGGCGGCTGGGCGGCGTCACAGGCGGCCGAGGCGGTACTCGCCGGACCCGTCGAGCCACCGGCTCCCCTCCAGAGCGCCGTGGCCGCACGGGCCGACATTGAGGCGTTCCTGACGGCGACGGCGACCTACGACACCGTCGGGATCGAATCAGTCCTCGATGCCTTCTTCTCGCGAGGCTCGTTCGAGGCCGTGATCGACGACCTCGTGCTGCCCGCCGTCGCAGCGCTCGGGCCCGCCTGGGCATCCGGCCGAATCGACGTGGCCGCGGAACATCTGGCAAGCGCGACGGTCCAGCGACGCCTGGCGGCGCTGTTCGATCTCGGCGGCGCGCCGGGGCCCGGGCCGGCCGTCATCGTGGGACTGCCGCCAGGGTGCCGACACGAGATCGGGACGCTCGCCTTCGCGGTGGCGCTGCGGCGCCAGGGCGTCAACGTCCTGTACCTCGGCCCGGACGTACCGATCTCATCGTGGGTCCACGTCGTGCGCGAACGATCGACACTGGCCGTGATCATCGGTGTTGCGGTTCCGGAGGACGTGGATCGCGCCGAGGCGGTGGCCGCGGCGATTCAAGAGGCCCATCCCCGGGTCATCATCGCGATCGGCGGGCCGACCGCCCACGTCGCGACGTCGGACATCCGGATCCTGGGTGACCGGGTGACGGACGCCGCGCTCGAGGTCGCACGGCTCGTCCGCACGCGCTAGTTCGCGATGGCGTCGGATCGAAGCCCGATCGTTGTCTGGTTCCGCCGGGACCTGCGGCTTGATGACCATCCCGCCCTGCGTCATGCGGCGGAGTCGGGTCGCCCGATCGTGCCGCTCGTCGTGCTCGACGCGAGGCTTGCGTCCTCGCCGTCCATCGGAGCGCGCCGCCGGGAGCGCTATGGGGCCGCCGTCGTTGCGCTTGATCGCGACCTGCGACGCATCGGTGGCCGCCTGATCGTGCGGCGGGGCGACCCTCGGGCCGTCGTCCCGGCCTTCGTCGCGGAGGTCGGGGCGGACGCGCTGTACGCGACCCGCGACGTCACACCCTATGCCGTCGGCCGCGACGAGGCGATCGGGTCCGTGACACCCATCCACCTCTTCAATGGTGGGCTCATCGTGGAACCCGAGACGACCGGGCACGTGCAGGTCTTCACGCCGTTCTACCGGCGATGGGGCGCCATCGCATGGGGGGAGCCCTTGCGGGCGCCAACCAGGCTCCACGTCCCGGATGGCGTCGTCAGCGAGGATCTCCCTCCGTCGCCTCCGATGGGCGGTCCCGAGGCGCTCGTCCGGCTTCGGACTTTTGCGCGACACGGGTCCGCCCGCTACGAGTCGGATCGGCACCGGCTCGACCTCGACGGGACGAGTGGCCTCTCGGCCGACCTTCACTTCGGCACGCTCTCCGCTCGACGGGCCGTGACCAAGGTCGAATCGGTCGCCTTTGCGCGCCAACTGGCATGGCGCGACTGGGCACACCACCTGGCGTGGTACGACCGCAACGCATCGTCGATCCGCGCCGACGGCACCGAACCGGAAGTCAGGTGGCGCACCGACGGCGACGGGGTCGACGCATGGCGCGAAGGGCGGACCGGCTATCCGACGGTCGACGCGGCGATGCGCCAGCTGTTGGCGACCGGGACGATGCACAACCGGGCACGCATGATCGTCGGCTCGTTCCTTACCAAGGACCTGCTCGTGGACTGGCGCGTGGGCGAAGCGCACTTCCTTCGGCATCTGGTCGATGCCGACGTCGCCAACAACCGGCTCGGATGGCGCTGGGTGGCAGGCGTGGGTCCAGACGCCGCCCCGTTCGTCCGCGTCCTCAACCCTTCGCTCCAGGGCGAGCGCTTCGATCCTGCGGGAACCTGGACCCGCTGCTGGGTCCCGGAAGTCGCGCATCTATCGGCTGCGACCATCCATCGGCCCTGGCTCGCTGCGAGTGGC
>SCTE01000408.1 GCA_004298915.1 Chloroflexota bacterium
GGCGGGGTTCGTGGTGATCATCTCGTAGGCCCGGAACAGCTCGGCCCGCCCGCTCATCTGGGCGACGTGGACGAGCATGGACAGCGCGTCGAGCATCGAGCCACGGCCCAGGGGGTACCACGGGTCCATGATCGAATCGTGGCCACAGGCGACGTTGATGCCGGCCGCGTCCAGCTCCTTCACCCGGGTCATGCCCCGGCGCTTCGGATACGTGTCGAAGCGGCCCTGGAGCACGATGTTGTCGAGCGGGTTGGCGACGATCGTGACGCCGGCCCGCTTGAGGATCTGGATCAACTTGAACGCGTAGTTGTCGTTGTACGAGCCCATCGCCGTCGTGTGCCCGGCGACGACGCGACCGCCCATGCGGTCCCGGATGGTCCGGGCCGCCACCACCTCGAGGAACCGGCTCTGCTCATCGTCGGTCTCATCGCAGTGGAGATCGATCGGGGCGCCGGTCTCCTTCGCCAGGTCGAAGATGAAGTGGACCTCCTCGACGCCATCGTCCCGGGTCCATTCGTAGTGCGGGATCCCGCCGATGATGTCGCAGCCCAGGCGCATCGCCTCGCGCATGAGCTCCTTGCCGTTTGGGAAGGACAGGATCCCGTCCTGGGGAAAGGCGATCAGCCGGAGATCCACGATGTCGCGGACTTCCTCGCGCAGCTCCAGGAGCGCCCTGAGTGCGACGAGGTTGGGATCGCACACGTCCACGTGGGATCGAATCAGGCCGGTTCCCTGGGCCACTTCCCAGCGGATGGCCTCGAGTGCCCGCCGCTTGACGTCCTCATGGGTAAGGAACGGCTTTCGCTCGGCCCAGGTGAGGATCCCTTCGATGAGCGTTCCCGACTCGTTGTAACGGGGCTCACCGACGGTCAGGACCGCGTCCATGTGAACGTGCGGATCGACCAGCGGAGGTGACAGCAGCCCACCGGCCGCGTCGAGTTCGGGGACTCCCCCGGCGCGGAGTTCGCCGGCCGGCCGGATCCGATCGATGACGTCGCCGCGAACCTGGACGTCGAACAGGTCAAGACCACGACTCGGCGTCGGATGGACGCGTGCGTTTCGGACGATCAGGCCGGGTGATGATGCCATCGAAACCTTCGAGGAAGCCGGATCGAAACTGGGCAGACCGGACCGGGCACGGACGCTCGGGCGTGAGTTTGGTCCGCGCGATTCGACGCGTCAAGGCCCCAATTCGCGGTGCTTCAGGAACTCAAGGAACGGGGCTGGACAGCGCCGAAGACGCAAGCGAAGTCAGGGGCCGAAGTCCAGGACGAGCTGTGGCGCGGTGGCGGCGCCTGACTCCCGGCTCGACATTCGCACGGCGGTGCTGTTGATCCCCGAGAGGGCGAAGCTCAGCTTGCCCGAGGCGACGAGGGCGGTGACATCGACGGTCGTCCATGTCCCGGCGGTGATCGCACCGGAGCCACCGACCGAGGCCCCGACCACGGGGGCGTTGCCGGCCGTCAGGCCCGTCTCGGTCCAGTTCGTCGCCGTCCCACCGACCGTGTACCCGGCGCTCGAGGCGGTATTGGCGTACACGCGCAGTGTGGCCCGCGTGATGGTCCCGCTGAGGCCAGTCAGGTCGAACATGATGTACGTCTGGACAACCGGCGAGCCATCGAATCGAAGTTGGGTCGAGGTCCCGTAGTTCGTGGTTGGTGCCGAGGTGTCCACGTAGCTGTCGGCGATCGGGGCCAGCGTCAACTGGCTCGGCGGCGGCGGCGGGGGCGGATCGGTCGTCGCGGATTGCGGGCCGGCGATGGCCGACGGGTTGGTCGCGGCATCGCGGGCGAGGACCGTGTAGGTGTAGGTGGTGCTGGGCGTCAGGCTCGTGTCCTGGTAGGTCAGCGTGGCAGGGCCGAGGAGCGCCAGCGGGCCCGCGAGGTCCGTCCGATAGAGCTCGTAGCCGGTGACGCCGACGTTGTCGGTCGAGGCGCCCCAGGCGAGGTTGATCGTCGTCGAGCCGGCCGCGGTCGCGCTGAAGCTCGAGGGTGCCGTGGGTGGTGATGTGTCGGGCTCGATCGTGATGCCGGCCGTGGCCGCCGGCACGCTCGGGCCGACCGCGTTGGTGGCGGTGAGGCTGACGGTGTACGGCCCGGCGGTCGTCCAGGTGTGGCTCGGGTTCCGGAGGGTCGAGGTCGTCCCGTCGCCGAAATCCCACAGCCAGGAGGTGGGCGTGTTCGTGCTCGTGTCGGTGAAGCTGATCGGCAGGCCCGCCGTCTGGGTCGTCACCGACGCCGTGAACGAGGCAACGGGCGGCGGCGGGGCGCTTGCCAGCTCGAGCACGAGTTGCGGAGCACTCGTGGTGCCGGACTCGCGGCTCGCCATCTTGACCGCCGTGCTGTTGATCCCGGAAAGGGCGACGCTCAACTTGCCGGTCGTCAAGAGCGGCGTGACGTCGACGCTCGTCCAGCTGTTCGTTCCGAAGGCCCCGGAGCCGCCGACGGACGCGCCGATGGGGGGTGCATTTGCGGCCGTCAGCCCGTTCTCGGTCCAGGTGCTCGCGGTTCCGCCCACGGTGTAGCCGGCACCGGAACCCGTGTTCGCGAACACGCGCAGGGTGGCCTTCGTGATCGTCCCTGACACGCCTGACAGGTCGAACATGACGTAACTCTGGACGACCGGCGAGCCGTCGACACGGAGGGAGATCGACGTCCCGTAGTTGGTCGTCGGCTTCGAGGCGTCTACATAGCTGTCGGCGATCGGGACCAGCGTCACGGTCACTGACGCGGCGGGCGTGGTGACGACCGCAGGTGCCGATGGGTTCGAATGGTGACCCGCGGCATCGAAGGCATCGACCGTGTAGCTGTACGAGGTCGAGGGGCTCACGGTGAGGTCGCTGTACGTCGTTGCCGTGGGCCCGCTCGTCGTCCCGATGCTCGAACCGTTCCGGTAGACGGTGTATCCGATGACGCCGATATCGTCGGTCGCTGTGGTCCAGGCGAGGTCAACTCGGCCCGACGACGGCGCCGTGGCCGACGTGATCGAGGGAACCGTCGGAGGGCCGGTATCGATGACGACAGCGGGTGTCGTGACGACCTTGACCGACGACTGGTTCGAGTGGTTGTTCGCGGCATCGAAGGCATCGACCGTGTAGTTGTAGGTCGTCGAGGGGCTGACGGTCAGGTCGCTGTAGGTCGTGGCCGCAGGCCCAGTGGTCGTCCCGATCGGCGACCCATTTCGATAGACCGTGTAGCCGGTGACGCCGACGTTGTCGGTCGAGGTCGTCCAGGCGAGATCGACGCGACTCGATGAGACGGCCGTGCCGGAGGTGATCGTCGGGATGGTCGGCTTCTGCGTGTCGCCTCCACCTCCGCCCGTGGCATGGCAGGTGCCGGATCCGGAGTCGGTGAAGGTCTTGCCGGCCTCGGGTACGAAGTTCCAGTCGTAGCTCGTCGCGTGGAGGGTCAGGTCGAGGACGCCGAACGTCGACGCGTTCGTGACCTCGCTGTTGGCCGCGATCGTGGACAGGCTCGTGGAGTTGGCACCGCCGGTCCCGACGATGAACTCGCGAATGCCGTTGACCGTGTCGAGTGCGCCGGTCGGGGATTGCGGCGCAAAGCGCTCGTAGATGTGATCGTGGCCGTTGAGGATGACGTCGGCCTTCGCGGCGTACAGGAGCTGCCAGAACCCGTTCGAATTGCTCGCGGCGCGCCCGCCCGAACTGAACAACGGGATGTGGAAGAACGCGAGCGTGCACTGGTTCGGATGGGCGGCCAGATCGGCCGCGAGCCACTTCCCCTGCGGGCTGGAACTGCTGCAGCCACCGACCGACGAGCACTGGGTGTTGAGCGAGATGAGATGCCAGGCTCCGATGTCGAAGCTGTAGTAGCCCTGCGATGGATTGCCGGCGCGCGCGCCGAAGTACTGGTAGTAGCCCGCCGCGTTGGTGTTGCTCGCATCGCACCCCGTGCTCGGACCCGAACCCCCGCTGGTCAGGTACTCGTGGTTCCCGACTGTCGGGTACGTGATCCCCTTCGCGCGTCCCCAGCTGAGGTCGTAGGAACCCATGAACGCGGCGTAGCTGCCGCAGTAGTACTGATTGTCGCCAAGGGGGAGGACGGCACTGAGACCGGCATTTACCAGCAGGTTGGACGTGGCCAGCTGGCGGCAGCCGCTCGAAGTTCCGGTGCCGCCGTTGAATTTCGAATCCGCGGGGTCGCAGGCGATGTCGCCGGCCGCGGCGATGACCGGGTCGCCGCCTGACGCCGCGATGACCGCCGCATGGGTCGCGCCGAGGGGCGCTCCACCGGGGAGCCCGGGCAGGACCAGCGTGAAGGACGAGGCAACCACCCCGGCGGCGACCAGAATCGCCGCCAGGCGATGCGTTGCGCCCGACGCAGGCTGACCTGCTGTCGCCCCCCTCATCGCTCCCAATTGAACCACGCGCGACCCGACGAAACAACCAGTTAGGTAGGGAAAGGTGCGGTTAGGTGGGATCAATGGTGCGTGCACGCACCGCCCCAGGATCAGGGCGAATGTGTTTCGATCCGCCCTGGCGGGCCGGTTGACGCCGTCGCGAACGTCCAGCGACATGCCGCCGAACCGCATAGCCTGTGCCGCATGCGATCCCTGCTGCTGTGGATGGCGCGCAATCCGTGGCTCCGCGAACGCCTGCCGAGACTCTGGTTCGCCAAGCGCGCCGTTCGCCGGTTCATGCCGGGTGAGGACGCCGAGAGCGCCCTGGCAGCGGGCACCCAGTTCCAGATCGAGGGCATCGGGACGCTCTATACCCGCCTTGGCGAGAACCTGACGCGGATCGAGGAGGCCGACGAGGTTGCCACTCACTATCTCGGTGTCATGAACGAGATCCGTGAGCGACGGCTCGATGGCGAAGTGAGCATGAAACTCACCCAGCTGGGCTTCGATCTCGATGTCGAGCGGACGTTCGAGCACGCGAGTGCCCTTGCTTCGAAGGCCGCCGAATCAGGTCGGACCCTATGGGTCGACATGGAGGGCAGCGCCTACGCGGAATCGACGATCGCGTTCTACGAGCGACTGAAGGCAGCCCACCCCAACACGGGAATCTGTCTCCAGGCCTATCTGAAGCGCACGGCGTCGGACGTCGAGCGGCTGTTGCCGCTGGCCCCCCAGATCCGGCTGGTCAAGGGGGCCTACGCCGAACCGCCCGCGATCGCCTTTCAGGCCCGCCACGACGTGGACGCCAACTACCTGGCCCTGGCCGTTTCGATGCTCGAGGCGGCCCGAGCCGGGACCAGGATCAGGATCGGGCTGGGAACGCACGACGTCCGCTTGATCGAGCAGGTCGCCGAGCATGCCGACGCCCTGGGCGTGCCCCGCGCCGCGTTCGAGATCCAGATGCTGTACGGCATTCGGGCCGACCAGCAGCGTCGCCTGAATGCGGCTGGATTTCGGGTGCTGGCCCTGATCGCCTATGGCGAGGCGTGGTACCCGTGGTACATGCGTCGCCTCGCGGAGCGACCCGCGAACGTGCTCTTCGCGCTGCGCCAGATTCTCGGTTAGTCCCGCGCTTTCAACGTCGTCCTACCGGTAACCGGAGGAGGGCCGGCGCTGGCCGCGGTGTTCCGATATCGGCGGAACCGAAACGACCCCCGCCGGTGGCAGGGGTCGTTGGATGCTCCGAGGCGCTGACCGCCTAGCGATCAGCCCACAGCACGTGGGTGACCACGAGGTTGCCGGCGCCGAGGTCGAGCAGGTACGTGGCCCCGTGCCCACCATTCGTCACCGCGACCAGCCGGCCCCACGCGGCGGGGCTGCCGGCATTGCCGTTCTTCGAGGCAGTCGCCGAGGCGAGTGTCGTGGTCGAGTCGAGATGCGAGTAGATCGTCACGAGCTCGTCGTAGTCATGCTGGTTCGGATCCTGGTTGGTCGACGGATCGTTCGTGTAGTCCATGCAGGTGCCAAGGTTCGCGTTGGTGAAGTTCGTATCCTGGTGGTCCAGCCCAAAGGCATGACCGACCTCCTGGCACATGACCAGGTTCCGCCACGCGGGCGTGTTGTAGGTCGACGTGTTGAAGTACGTGTCGTTGACCTTCACGGTGGCCTGGGTGATGTGGGTTCCGCCGGTGATGCTGATCGAGGCGACGCCGAGCCAGCCGTTGTTCCCATAGGTCGCGCTGCAGACCTGGACGGTGCCCGCCGTGGCTCGGCACTGCTTGGCTCGGGGCGCCGACCCGGGCACGATGGTGGCATCGAGGACCGTGGACTGGCTCCAGTCGCTCGAAGTTGTCGCGAGGTACGGATCCCAGGTCGACGAGACGTTGTCGCCGAGCTTGACCGTGAACGGATTCGATGTCCGAGCCCAGTGATAGCCACCCCACGAATGGGTGGCCGACACCGAGGCCGGAGCCACGAGAACGAGGGCGAGGCCGACCGCCAGCAGCGCCACGCGGCGAGGTGCTCGGGACATCGTGATACCTCCAGGTTCGGGCTTGGCAGAGCGCCGAGATTCCCCGCAGCATACCCGCCCACCGGACCGCCTACCAACCGAATCTCCAGCCCGACGGTGCGCCACCGCACCGCCAGAACGTGAAGCCACGTCCGACCGACATCAATGGAAATCGTTGTATCGAATGAGTACCATGTCGACACAATGTAATTTCGCGACGCCCATGCGATACCCGGGCCGCGCGACCTGATTCAGGAGCCCCCCGATGAAAATTCGCGATGCCAAGCTCGAAGAGCTCGCCCCGAAGCCGCGCAAGCAGCGGGTCATGACACCGCGCCAGATCGCGGCCCAGAAGCGCGATCAGATGATTCAGAAGATGCTCAACGAGATCGCGGTCGGCCCGATGTCCGGGCTCAAGAAGATCGAGCTCGATCCCGACGAGAAGCTCATGACCATTCGGCTGGCGGTTGCCCGCCAGATCGCGGCCCATCCAGCCGACGTCAACATGGGCGTCCGGGGCGGCGCGATCTACATCAGCCGGTCCCCGATCCCGGGGGCACGCGGCGGGCGACCCCGCAAGAAGGCCTGACGCGCGCGACCGGCCAGCCCGGCACCGGTTGCCCGGCTCGCCGGTTCAGCCCTCGGCGGCTCCCTCGAACAGGGGCATGCCCTGGCCATGGCGATAGAAGGGCCTGGGCTCCGGCGGCAGGGGCGTGTTCCCGGCGATCAGGTCGGCCGCCTTCTCGGCAACCATCATGACCGGAGCGTAGATGTTCGCGTTCGTGACGTAGGGAAAGACTGACGCGTCGACGATCGCGAGCCCATCGAGCCCGTGGACCCGCATCGTCAGCGGATCGACCACGGACAGGGGGTCGGTGCCCATCTTCGCGGTGCATGACGGGTGAAGCGCGGTCTCGCCATCACGGGCGACCCAGTCGAGGATCTCCGCGTCGGTCTCGACGGTCGGACCTGGCGATACCTCGCCGCCGTTGAAGCGGGCCATCGCGGGCTGGTTGAGCAGGTCCCTCGCAACGCGGATGGCCTCGACCCACTCGCGCCGATCCTGGTCGGTCGACAGGTAGTTGAACCGCAGCGCCGGGTGCACGTGGGGGTCGAGGCTCGTGATCTTCACGCTACCCCGCGCATCGGAGTACATCGGCCCGACGTGGACCTGGTAGCCATGACCACCGGTCGGGGCGGTGCCGTCGTAGCGGATGGCAAGCGGCAGGAAGTGGAACATCAGGTTGGGGTAGGCCACCTCGTCATTGCTGCGCACGAACCCTCCACCCTCGAAGTGGTTCGTCGCCCCCGGGCCGCGACGCAGGAACAGCCACTGGAACCCGATCCACGGACGACGCCACTTCTCGAGTGACGGCTGCATCGAGACCGGCTCCTTCGATCGGTACTGGACGTAGACCTCGAGATGGTCCTGGAGATTTGCCCCGACGCCCGGCAGGTCCGCGACGACCGGGATACCGAGTGGGTCGAGGTCGGCCGCGCTCCCGACGCCGGACAACTGGAGCAGCTGCGGCGTGTTGATCGACCCGCCGGCCAGGATGACCTCGCCGGCCTCGATCGTCTCCGTGCCCCCGCCCTGCCGCTCGATCTCGACGCCCGTTGCCCGCCGCCCGTCGAAGTGGATCCGTGTGACCAGCGTGCTCGTCCGGATCCGCAGGTTGGGGCGACGCATGACCGGATGCAGGTAGGCCCGCGCCGCCGAGATCCGGCGCCCGCGCCGGATGTTTCGATCGAACTGTGCGAACCCTTCCTGGCGATACCCGTTGACGTCGTCGGTCAGCGGGCGTCCGGATTCCTGCACGGCTTCGAAGAACGCACCGAACAGCGGGTTGGTGGCCGGCCCACGCTCCAATGGCAGCGGGCCGCCGTGGCCACGCCACGGATCATCGGGCGATGCGGCGAGCGTGTCCTCCATGCGCCTGAAGTACGGGAGGCAATGGGCGAAGTCCCACGAGGCCATGCCCTGGTCGGCCGCCCAGCGCTCGAAGTCAAGGGGATTGCCCCGCTGGAAG
>SCTE01000409.1 GCA_004298915.1 Chloroflexota bacterium
AGGCGCGGCTCGATGTCCTGCCGGCGTTCATCGCCTACTACAACGAGCGACGACCCCACGGCTCGCTGGATGGGCGGTCACCGATGACCGCCCTCGTCAACAACGTGTCCGGGAATCACATCTAGCGCGCTCGTGGGCCACGGCCGGGAGGCAAATCCGGGACGGCTTCCATCGACAGCGCCAGCCGCTCGCGTCGCCAAGGGTCCCGGTGGCCGATAGCCCATTTGGGTGGCTGCCCATGGGCACCACGACCTGCCATATACAGAGTTGACATTTCACTCCCCCGGGGAATGCATGCACGTCGATCCAGCAGACCCGAGCGCGCCGTTCGATGAACTCGGCGAAGGACGTCACGGCCTTCGCGCGGTCAGGATTCGCCTTGCCCTCACGCTGATCGCGGTGGCCATCCTCCCGCTCGCCGCGCTGGCGCCGCTGGCCCGCTCGGTCCTCGACGATCCACGGATCGCGCAGCGCGAACGGCTCAACGCCCAATCCGATCACATGGCGGCCGAGGTCCGTCGGGAGCTCGAGACCGTCCGGAGCACGATGCTCACGGTGTCGGCAACGCCCGCGATCGGGGCCGCGCTCGGCCCCGGAGCGACGGCCAAGACCCGTGCCGCCGCGATCCAGGATCTCGACGGGCTCCTGGCGTTGGAGCCTGGCCTGGTTGACGCCGTTGCCATCGCGGACGGTTCGGGCGCCGTGCATGCCCAGGCCGGCGATGCGGCCGCCGACCTCGCCGACCTTCCGACGCCGCGGCCAGGCGCATCGGCCTTCCGCCTGATCCCGGCGGCACCCGACCAGCCGGCGCGACTCGCGATCTCCGTGGGGATCCCCGGTGGAGCCGGGGGCGCCATGGCCGGTTCGCTGATCGCCGATATCCCGTTCGGCAAGATTCTCGACTGGATCAACGCGGACTTCGCCTCATCATCGAAACGCCTGGCAATCGTCGATGCTCGGGGCATCGAACTCGCCGGGCTCGCCACCACGAGACGGGCAACCGGCGCGGACCCCGGGATCGAGTTCACCGCCGACCCCGCGGTCAAGGCGACGGGGATCGCGGACCTGGGGATCCCCGGCGTTCCGGGTCTCCGGCTCATCGGGACTGCCCCGCTCACCGTGGCGGTCCTGCCGCTTCCGGCGATCGCGACGCTGGCAGGCCTGATCGGCCTCCTGGTCGTGTTCGTGGTCCTCATGGCGCGCCGCATCCTCGCCCCGGCCATCGCCCTCGAGGAACAGCGCGCCAAGTTCCAGAGCCTGTACCTCTCGGCACGCGAAGCGGCCCTCCAGGATCACCTCACCGGGCTGGGCAACCATCGCGCGTTCCAGGAGGCGCTCGGTCGGATGGTCGAGCGGTCCAGGCGTCATGGGCATCGATTTGCCCTGGTCCTGCTCGACATCGACGAGTTCAAGCGTGTCAACGACACACGTGGCCACGCGGTCGGCGACGATCTCCTGGTCGAGGTCGGCTCCCTGATCAGGGCAGCCATTCGGGGATCGGATTCCGGCTTTCGCATCGGCGGCGATGAGTTCGCCCTCCTGCTGGCCGAATCCGACGCGGAGGGCGCAGCGATCGTCGCGCGCCGGATCCTGAGTCGCGGGCTCGAGGACCGGGCGTCGGGCCAGTACCGCGGGCCGATCTCGTTCAGCGCCGGGATCACGGCGTGCCCGGAGCACGGAACCACCCGGGTCGAGCTGAGCGCGCAGGCTGACGCCGCGCTGTACCGTGGGAAGCGAGCCGGCCGGACGATCGTATCGGTCTACGACCCCACCGAAGATCGCGGTCACCTGGACGAGACGATGCGGGCCGAGCTGTCGGCGTCGGTGACGGCGATCATCGAAGCCGGGGCGCTCAGCCCCGTGTATCAGCCGATCGTCGACCTCGAATCCGGACGCATCCTCGGCTACGAGGGCCTCGTCCGCGTCGATCAGGCATCCGGCTTCCCGCACACCGGAGCCTTGTTCGACGCCGCCGAGGTCGCCGGCCGCGTCCTCGACCTGGATCGGGCCGCACTCAATGTCGTCCTGGCCGGGGCCCGGGCGATCCCGGAGCTGACGCTCATCAGCGTCAACGTCTCGCCCCGCAGCTTCGAGGCACCCGAGTTCAGCGCGGCCGCCTTCCAGGCGATCCTTCGTCGCCACGGGATTGCCCCAGAGCGCGTCCTCCTCGAGCTGACCGAGCGCGACGTGATCCGCGACCCGGACCGGCTGCGTTCCGCCATTCATGCGCTCCAGGACGCGGGCATTCGGGTGGCTGCCGACGACGTCGGGGCGGGCAATGCCGGCCTTCGCCTGCTCAGCCAGTTCCGGTTCGATGTCGTCAAGATCGACCTGTCGCTCGTCCAGGGCGGCGCCAGCGAGCACCAGACCCTGTCCGTCCTCAGCACGCTCGTCGACCTCGCCCTCCGCG
>SCTE01000410.1 GCA_004298915.1 Chloroflexota bacterium
TGCTCGCAGCGCCACCGCGATGAACTCGCGGAGGTGATGCATCGGGCGAATGTGGCTGCGTTCGTCGCCATAGATCGTGGAGATCGGGACCCAGCGGATCGGCCAGCCCTCGCGCAGGCAGACGGCGATCATCTCGACCTCGAACGCGAAGCCGTCCTCGTGGCTCTCGAGCATCGTGGCCATCAACCGCCGCCCGACGAGCCGGTAGCCGGACTGGTTGTCCGGAATCCAGCGCCCCACGGCCGCCGACAGGAGCACCGTGCCTGCCCAGTTGGACGCGCGCCGGATGAGGGGCATCTTCGAGAAGTCCCGCCGGCCGACGATGAGCTCGCCGGGGTGCGCCGCCTCCGGGTCGATGAACCGGGGCAGCTCGGCGGGATCGTGCTGGCCGTCGGCGTCCAGGGTCACGACCGCGAGCGCGCCATCGGCGATCGCCCGCGCGAACCCCGCCCGGAGGGCCGCGCCCTTGCCCTGGTTCGGATGCTGCGAGATGACCGTCGCGCCCGCGGCCGCGGCCTCCACCGCCGTCGAATCTGTCGACCCGTCATCGACGACGAGAACCGGCAGGTGCGTCAGTGCGCCTCGGATCACGGGGACGATCCGCGGCGCCTCGTCGTGGGCGGGGATGAGGGCGATGAGCCCGGGCCCGGTCTGGTTGGGCAAGTCCCCGATGCTACCGGCGAGCGTCATCGGCCCCGATCACCGGGCCGGTGTCGGCGCTGCGACGGCCGTTGCCCGATCCTCGCGACGCCGGTCTGGATGCGGAACGGGCGCTGTTCGGCCCACCGACGAGGAACCACGTCGGGAGGCTGCCCTTGCCCTTCACCTCGATGAGCCCGCGCGCCTCGAGCTGGTAGCTCGCACGCAGCCGCTCCTCGACGGCGCCCGAAACCTGGATGCGCCCGGGGACCCCCAGCGATTCCATCCGCGCGGCCAGGTTGACCGTGTCGCCCCAGACGTCGTAGATGAACTTCTTGGTCCCGATGACCCCCGCGACCACCGGCCCGCAGTTGATCCCGATCCGGAACTGCACGCCGAGCCGCGACGCCGCGTCGATCGCGTCGAGACGGGCGGCCAGGTCGAGGGCAAGGTCCGCGACGCGCGCCGTGTGGTCCTTCGAATCGTCGAGCAGGCCGCCGATGACCATGTAGGCATCACCGATCGTCTTGACCTTCTCGAGCCCGTGCTGCTCGACGAGGTCGTCGAAGACCGTGAACACCTCGTTGAGCACCGTGACCAGCTCCTGCGGTGACATCGAGCTCGACATGGCGGTGAATCCGACGATGTCGGCGAACAGCAGGGTCACGTCGTCGAACCGATCGGCGATCAGCGTCTCGCCGCCACGCAGCCGTTCTGCGATCGCCTCGGGCAGGATGTTCAGGAGCAGGCGCTGGTTCTCGCGATGGAGCCGGCGGAGCTCGTTGTCGGCGGTGATGTCGGTGCCATAGACGTTGATGAACCCAAATTCGGGCACATCCACCGGCAGGAGGGCGTAGTCGCGCCCGAGGCTGGTCAGCTCGATTCGTTCGCCGGTCCCGGCCCGTACCGCCTCGATGAGCCGATCGAACAGGTCCCGACCCAGCGTCCGACCAACGGAACATCCGAGACCTTCGATCAGTTCGTAGCTGGCGAGATTGGCGTAGACGAGCTTGCCGTCCCAGTCGATCCGGAACACCGGATGCGGGTTCTGGTCGGGGAACTTCACGATGGCCCGCTGAGCGGTGATGTCGGTTCCGTACACATTCAGGAAGCCGAGCTCGACAATCTCGACCGGACGAATGGCAAACGTCTGGTGACCGGCAACGAGGTCGAGATTGGAGCCGTCGGCCGCCGCTGACCGGGCACTGGCAAGCCACGACGGAGCCACCGCCTGGCCGACCGTGACGGCGAGCGTTTCGAGGATCGGGCCGGCCGCGGGATTGGCATACAGCACCGTGCCATCGAGCCCGATCCGCAGGACCGGATTCGGGTTCTCGTCAGGAAAGCGGCTGATGGCCTGGACCTGATCGCTCGTCAGCGCACGAACCTCCGGCGCGCCGGCGTCATCGGATCGAGCACGATGGATCGGGCGATCCAGTCCCGAGGGACGCCGCGGCATGGGCCCATGGTAGGTCGGCGGGCAACCCGCCGCGATCGGGTCAGGCGAGCGGGGCCGGTTTGGCCCCGGATCGAGCCCCCAGGATCGCGCGCACGGCAAGCACGGCAGCACCAAGCAGTGCGATCCCCGCCACGATCGTCAGGATCGTCCCGAACCCGGTCTCGTCGATGAACTGCGTGTACAACAGCAGGACGCCGTACGCGGTCACGACCAGGCTGATGAGCGCGAGCGCCCATCGGATCCCCGTGCCCATGCCGAGCACGACCATCACGAACCCGAGCAGCCCGAATGCGATGCCGCCGATCGCGAGGATCAGGCGCACGCCACTCAGCGTGATCGCATCCAGGAATGAGAGTCCGAACAGCAGGACCGCGGTCAGCAATCCGATCCCGGCCCGGAGCGACTCGATCTCCCCGATGCGCCCGAACTGCTGCGTGCCGATCCGGGTCACCGCCCAGCGAATGCCGTCAACCAGCAGGAAACCCCCGAAGACGAGGCCCGCGAACAGCTCCGCGCGCCCCGCGTCGAGGAGCATGAAGACCCCGAGGGCAGCCAGCACGGCGGCCGCGATGATCTGGATCGGCCAGCTCGCGTTCCAGATTCCACCGCCTGGGAGAGATCTCTGCTCGGTCATGGCACCGCTCCTCACCTGCCGGGACGTCCGGCCATCGTACGCCCCCGCCGGCCGCGTGGAACGACGAACCGTGGCGGGTTGAGGATCGCCGCGCCCGGTCCGTCGAACTCCGGTTGACACTTGTTGCGACTGAGTATCAGTATTGGCCCGGCGATGCCACGCCACTCGACCTTCCGTTCACGATGGCCGGTCATCCTGCTGATGCTCGTCGCCCTCGCCGCGTGCGGCGGTGCACCCGGCTCACCCGGTCCGTCGGGCGGGGACGAGGGCCGGATCCAGGTGGTGACCACGTCGAGCGTGTTCGCCGACATGGCCCGGAACGTCGGCGGCGACCGCGTCGCGGTCACGAGCCTGGTCCCGAAGGGCCTCGACATCCACACCTACCAGGTGACGCCGGCCGATCTCCGAGCCGTGGCCACCGCGGACCTGTTCGTCATGAACGGGCTCGGGCTCGATGACTGGCTCGAGAAGACGATCCGATCCGCCGGCAATCGGGCGCCGATCCTCAAGCTCGCGGTGGACCTGCCGGGGGTCGTCCTGCTTCCCGGCGACACGCCCGACACCCAGAACCCGCACCTCTGGATGGATGTCTCAAATGGGATCGCGTACGCGACCCGGATCGCGACGGCGCTCGAGGCCGCCGATCCCACCGCCGCCGCCGATATCGCGGCGTCGGCCGACGCCTATGCGAAGCGGCTGTCCGACCTCGATGCCTGGGTTCGGGACCGGATCGCGACGATCCCGGAAGCGGATCGCCGTTTTGTACTGTTCCACGATGCGCTGCCGTATTTCGCCCGGGCCTATGGACTCACGATCGTCGGCGTGGCCGTCGAGGCGCCCGGCCAGGACCCCAGCGCCGGGGAGATTGCCGCGCTCATCGATCGGATCAAGGCGACCGGCGTGAAGGCGATCTTCAGCGAGGCCCAGTTCCCGACAGCGCTCGTGGACCAGATCGCGCGGGAGACCGGTGCGCGCGTCGTCGCGAACCTCTATGACGACACGCTTGGCGACGACCCGGTCACGTCCTACGAGGCACTGATCCGCTGGGACGTCGACCAGCTCGTCGGAGCGCTCCGGTGAGCGCCGAAGCGCCCGTGACGATGGCCCGCCCGGAACGCATCGGCTCCGAAACGAGCATCGCGCTCCGGGACGTCTCCGTCGGCTACGACGATCGCGCGGTCCTGGAGCACGTTGACCTGACGCTCGGGGCCGGCGCCCTGACCGCGGTCGTCGGGCCGAACGGCGGCGGCAAGAGCACGCTCCTGAAGCTCATCGCCGGCCTGCTCGAGCCGTGGACCGGAACCGTCACCGTGCTCGGCGATCCGCCGGGAACCCACGCGCGGTCCGTGGCCTACGTCCCGCAGGCCGAGTCCGTGGACTGGAGCTTCCCGGTCTGCGCGGCCGATGTCGTGATGATGGGTCGCTACCCGCGCCTCGGGCCGCTTCGCCGGCCCGGCGCTTCCGATCACGCCGCCGTGGCCGCTGCGCTCGATCAGGTGGGGATGGGCCCGTTCGCCCGGCGCCAGATCGGGGCCCTGTCCGGCGGCCAGCGCCGCCGCGTGTTCCTCGCCCGTGCGCTGGCCTCCGAACCCCGCCTGTACCTGCTCGACGAGCCCGTGACCGGCGTGGATGCGGCGACCCAGGAGGACCTCATGCGGATCCTCGATGCCGAGGCGAAGGCCGGCAACACGGTCATCGCCAGCACGCACGACCTCGCGTCCGCGGCCCAGCACTTCCGTTCGATCGTGGCGGTCAACCGGACCATCGTGGCCCACGGCGACGCCAGCCTGGTCCTCGATGCCGACGTCCTGCTGCGGACCTACGGCGGCCATCTGCTGTTCGTCGAGGACAGGGCCGTGGTCATCGACGATGCCCACCACCATGACGAAGCCGCAGGCGGCGAGATCCACCACCACGACGGGGACGACACGTCCCAACGGCGCCGGTCATGACCGTCCTCACCGAGCCGCTCGCCTACGAGTTCTTCGTCCGGGCCCTCGCGGCCTCGGCGATGGTCGGGCTCGTCTGCGCGGTCGTCGGGACGTACATGGTCCTGCGCGGCCTCGCATTCATGGGCGATGCGCTCAGCCATGCGGCGTTCCCGGGCGTGGTCGCCGCGTACCTGATCGGCGCGCCGTTCTACATCGGCGCGACGATCGCGGCTGTCGGCACGTCGCTGGCGATCGGATGGATCACCCGACGCGGCCGGTTGCGCGGCGACACGACGATCGGCGTCCTGTTCGCGGGCATGTTCGCGTTCGGTGTCTTCCTGTTCAGCACGATCCCGAACTACGTGGGTGACCTGTTCGGGTTCCTGTTCGGCGAGGTCCTCGGCATCAGCGCAGCCGACCTGGTGGCGCTGACCGTGCTCGGCCTGGTGGTCCTGGCGATCGTGGGTGTGCTCTGGAAGGAGCTCCTCTACTCGACGTTCGACCCGCTCGGTGCCGGCGCGTCCGGCCTGCCTGTGGCGCTCCTGGAGTACCTGTTCCTCGGGCTCATCGCGATGACGATCGTCATCAGCCTCCAATCCGTCGGGATCATCCTCGTCGTCGCGATGCTGGTCACCCCGGCAGCGACCGCCCAGCTCGTCACGAACCGGTTTTCGAGACTAATCCTGGTGGCGGCCGCGATCGGCGTCCTTGCGCCGCTGGTCGGACTGTACGTCAGCTACTGGACCAATACGGCAAGTGCCGCACTCATCGTGCTGGTCGAGACCGGCGCCTTCCTCGCGGCGCTCCTGCTCGGCCCTCGAACCGGGCTCCGGCATCGGCGAAAGCCGGCCCTCAAGTAGGACCCGGCCGATCCAGGAGCCTCCGGAACCAGGCACCGCGCTCGCGCAGAACCGGCCCTCCAACCGACCGATCCACCCCTCGGGCGGTCCGGTGCGGTCCGGAGTGGTTCGGAGTGGTCCGGTCTGATTAGGTAGAAGGTCCTATGTCCAAGGCGCGCGCAGGCAGGCCACTATCCGCGG
>SCTE01000048.1 GCA_004298915.1 Chloroflexota bacterium
GGACTGCGAAGACCTTGCCGTCGCCGTAGGGCGATTCGATCTCCCGGATCATCGGGTTCGCGGCCGGCATGTCCGTCTCGAAGTAGGAACGGATCGGGTAGAAGGGCAGGTTCGCGGCACCGGCCGTGTACCGCCCGACCATGCCGAAATGGCTGTACTCCTCGATCTCGAGGCGGGGCGGCTGCCCATCGCCGCCGCTCGTGGCTGGTTCGATGCGACGCCGGATCGCTCCCAGTCCGCCGACCCCTGGGTTGCCGAGCCAGCTGAAGATCAGCTTGCTCGCGACGCCGGCCGCGATCATCTGGTCGTAGATGAGGTCCGGTGTCAGCCGGGCGAGCGTCAGGTCCCGCCGGCCCTGACGAATGATCTCGTGGCCAGCGCTGAACGAGATCAGGTGGGTGAAGCCCTCGATCGCCACCGTGTCCCCGTCGCGGACGAGCTCGGCGATGGCATCGCGCATGGTCGCGACCTTGGATGACGGCATGGGCCAAGTATCACGCACGCCGTGACCACGGCGCTCGGCTCGAGGGAGAAAGGGACTTGCGAGGGCGCCGTTCGTGCTTAGGATGGCCCGGAGAGGGACTCGGCAACGTGCCGAGAGGTGACAGAGGGAGGAACCCATTCATGGATTCATCGGATCGGGCCGGCTTCAGTTCGACGATTCGGCAGCTCTACCTCCTCGCCATGGCGATGTTCCTGGTGACGATCGCCATCGGAATCCTGAACGGACTCAACGTCGTCGAGTTCAGCCGGGACCAGCTGTTGACCCATGTGCATTCGGGAACGATCGGGTGGATCAGCCTGTCGATCATCACCACGACGATGTGGCTGACACGATCGACCAATGCGAGGATGGCCTGGGCCCTGGCGATCCTGATCCCCGTCTATGTCCTCGCGTTCTACACCGGGAACCTGCCGTTCCGGGCCATCGCCGGGTCGGCCCTGCTGGTCGCGATCCTGTGGGTCTTCGTCTGGGTCTGGCGCGGGGTCGGTGCCAACAGGTCGCTGCCGATGCTCACGGTGGCGCTCGGCCTCACGACCTTCGCCTACGGCGCCGTCATCGGCGTCCTCATCCAGATCCAGTTCGCCAGCAACATCCAGATCTTCCCCATCGGTGCCGACATCGTCGGCGCGCACGCCGCGGCGATGGTCTTCAGCTACCTGATCCTCGCGGCGATGGGCCTGATCGAGTGGCGGGTCGGCGCCACCGAGGGACGGCCGCGGGCGGGCCTGGTCCAGATCGGCGCCCTGTTCGCCGGCGGGTTCGTCCTGTCCGGCGCGCTCCTGTTCGGCGGTGATTCCGCAGCCCAGGCGGCCGGGGGCCTCGACCTGCTCCTCAACCTCGTCGCGGTGGTCCTGTTCGTCGTGCGCGTCCTGCCCGGGGCGGTGCGCGTCGGCTGGGGCTCGGCGACCGGGCGACGCCACATTGCGACGGCTGCCCTGTTCGTGCCGGTTGCGATGTTGATCTTCATGTACGTGATCTACCTGTTCATCACGGTCGGCATCAACGGCATCTCGCCACGCGTCCTCGAGGCCAGCGATCACGCGGCCTTCATCGGCGTCATCACCAACCTGGTGCTCGGCCTGATCCTGACGGCCACGAACGACCGGGGCGAGGATGCCGGCATGCTGGGGCAGCTCGGGTTCTGGGTCATGAACGCCGGCCTGCTCGTCTTCCTCTACGGACTGATGACCGACAGCACGTCGATCATCGCCATCGGGGCGCCGTCGATGGGCGTCGGCATCCTCGTGGTCCTGTGGGTCGGGGCGACACGCCTTCGCGCGTCGGGCCTGTCGGCGATCCAGGCCTGACGGGCGCCCTCGGGTCGAACCTGACCTAGCGAGCGGCGACCTCGGCGACCGCGTTGCCGAAGATTCGGAGCGCGGTCGCCATCTCATCCTCCGAGACGGTCAGGGCCGGCGACATCCGGACC
>SCTE01000049.1 GCA_004298915.1 Chloroflexota bacterium
GCGACTGCCTCCGCCGTATTCCAAGAAGGCTTACGGACTGGCAGGATCGTGCCTCAGGTCGAGTTTGGGGACCTCAATTCGCCCGGAATATGCGTTCACCGACTACGGTGACCCTTGCCTTGCCTCGGTCCGAGGCAAGGCCTGTCCTGGAGCCATGCATCCGGGTCTTGCTAAACCTTCTTGGAATAGTCCACGACAAGGACTGGTCGGGACTGGATGTGGCCAGCCTCCGGGCATGCTGCACATCTCGGCGGGCCGGGCCCGCCACGTAGCGGCTCGCGCGGCGCTGCTGACGCAACGCCACCTCGTGGCGTCTCGGCCCCCGACGGCCGCACCCGCCGCCTCCTAGACTTGGTCCGTTCTCCGGCCCACGGCCGGCCCACGGCCACCAGATCGAGGAATCCATGCGCGAACGCACTGACGGACGAGGCTTTGCGACCCGGGCCATCCACGCCGGCGAGCGTCCGGATCCCGTGACCCGCGCCCACAAGCCGCCGATCTACGCGACCTCGACGTTCGCCTTCGATACCGCCGCCGAGAAGGAGGATTCCGTCGATCGCGCGCTTGCCTGGGAACCGGGCGTCCATTTCTACTCACGGACGAGCAACCCCACGAATCGCGCGCTGGAGGAGAAGGTCGCCTCGATCGAGGGTGCCGAGGACGCCGTCGTGTCGTCATCCGGGATGGCGGCGGTCTCGGCCACGCTCCTTGCCCATCTCGGGGGCGGCGATCACGTCGTCGTCGGCGACGAGCTGTTCGTCATCACCCAGGTGCTGCTCGGGGACGACTTCCCGCGGCGCGGGATCGACGTCACGGCCGTGGACATGACCGACCTCGAGGCGGTCGAGGCGGCGATCACGCCCGCCACGAAGGTCCTGTTCTACGAGACCTCGACCAACCCGCGGCTCCGGGTGCCGGACCAGGACGCCCTCGCCGCGATCGGGCATCGGCACGGCCTCATCGTCATCGCCGACAACACGTTCCTCGGGCCGGCCCTCGTCCGGCCGCTCGAGCACGGCGCCGACATGGTCCTCCACGCCGCCACGAAGTACCTCTCGGGCCACGGCGACGCGGTCTCCGGGGTCGTGTCGGGGGCGAAGGCCCTCCTCGACCCGATCCGCAAGCAGACCGACACGCTCGGCCAGGCCGCCAGCCCGTTCTCGAGCTGGCTCGTCATGCGCGGGATCCGGACCCTGCCACTCCGTTCGCGCACGGCATCCGCGAACGCGCTCGAGCTGGCCGAGTACCTGGAGCGACAGCCGAACGTCGAATGGGTCCGCTACCCGGGCCTGCCGTCCCATCCCGACCACGAGACCGCTCGTCGCCTCATCGACGGGCCCGGTGGCGCGATGCTGACCTTCCAGCCGCGCGGCGGCGTGGACGGCATGGCGGCGTTCACGGACCACCTGCGGCTGTGCGACATAGGCGTCAGCCTTGGCGACATCCACACGCTCGTCTATCCGCAGCCGAAGCGGGGCGGACTGGTCCGCGTGTCGGTCGGCTGCGAGGACGTGGACGACCTGCTCGAGGACTTCGCCCTCGGGCTGTCCTTCGTGGCCTGAACGGGGTCAGCCTGCCCCGAGGACCGCGGCGGCGGACAGCGCGGCCCCGATCGTCAGGTCCACCCGTCGCGTGACCTCGTCCTCGGGCGGCCGGAACCAGGTCTCCGCGCTGCTGGCACGCACGGCCTGATCGGCCATCGGGTCCACGATCACGTCCGACACCGTGAGGATCGTCCCGGCGCGCACCGGCCGGCCCCTGGCCTGTTCCCGCATCGCGAGCAGGTACAGGGCCGCGGTCTCCATCTCAGCCGCGAGGTACCCGCGCCGGCCCCAGCGCACCGCGCCGTCGGGGTGGGGATCGTAGAAGACATCCGAGGTCACGATCGGCCCGACATGGGTGACGAGGCCGGCGGCGCGACTCGCCTCGGCCAGGGCCAGCACGACATCGAGGCTGCCGGTAGGCGCCGTCGGCTCGTGCCCGCCCAGGGTCGCACCAATGCCCGACGACGACGCGGCTGCCATCGCGACGACGACGTCGCCGATGCCCAGTCGGCCGTAGCCTCCGCAGGTCCCGACCCGGATGAACGTCTCGACGCCGAGCATCAGGAGCTCCTCGACCACGATCGTCGTCGTCGGCGTGCCCATCATCGTCGTCTGGACCGACACCGGGACCCCGTTCACCTTGCCGGTGTAGCCGAGCAGCCCTCGATGCGACGTGACGAGCCGGCTCGCCTCCAGGCCACCATCGAAGCGGGCGGCGATTCGCGTGGCTCGGTTCGGGTCGCCCGGGAGCAGGGCGACGGGCGCGTAATCGCCGGGTTCCGCATGCAGGTGGATCTGGGGCATCGATTCCTCCGTTCAGGTTCGGATGAGACGGTCGTGTTCGACGATGGTGCAGCGATCCATCACGACGGACAGCCCGGCGGCGGCGGCGATCTGGCCGGCCTCGCGGCTGACGATGCCCAACTGTAGCCACAAACATCGGGCGCCGACCGCCACCGCTTCGCGCGCGTGGGCCGGACAGGCCTCCGGTCGCCGGAAGACGTCGACGAGGTCGATCGGGCCGGTGGCCTCGACCGCTTCGGCCAGCGACCCGAAGCAGGGCAGCCCGTGGACGATGCGCTCGGCAGGGTTCACCGGCACCACGTCGTAGCCCGCGCGCCGGAGCGAGGCGAACACGCCGTACGACGGCTTGTAGGGCCGGTTCGAGGCTCCGATCATGGCGATCCGCGGTCGCGAGGCGAGCAGCGCGCGAATCGCTTCGTCGCCCAGGAGTTCGACCCCGAGCCGGCCCTCGTGCAGGTCCTGGAGCTCGGCGATGCGCTGATGGTCGGATCGTCGATCGAGCATGCTGCCGGAGCGTACCTCGTGATTCTTCGAATGGGCTGGTCATTCTGTCGCACAGGCCGCACCATGCACTCGGGAAGCGCGTGGCGCACCCGTCGACGGACGAGCGTGCGGTAGCGTATTCTGCCCGCCACGACCGGTTGCACGACCCCGGAGAACCGGTCTCACAGGAGGAGAACAGATTGCGTAGTTCCAGCAGGCTGCTCGCGCTCGGCGCGTCCGCGGCCATCATCTTCGCGGCTTGTGGCGGCGGGGCATCGACTGCTCCGACGACCGCCCCGACTGAAGGGGCCAGCACGGCTCCGACGGAGACCCCGGTCGAGAGCATGGCGCCGTTCAAGGCCTGCCTCGTCACCGACACCGGCGGCCTCGGCGACAAGGGCTTCAATGACAACGCCCTCAAGGGTCTCAAGGACGCGCTTGCCGCAGGCTACGCGACCGAGATCAAGAACCTCGAGTCCAAGAAGGACGCCGACTACGCGAGCAACATCGACCTGCTCGTGACCGACGGCTGCCAGCAGATCACCACGGTCGGCTTCAACATGGGCGACATCACGGCCACGAAGGCCGGCGAGAACACGGACATCGCGTTCTCGATCGTCGACTACGCCTATGACCCGGCCATCGCCAATGTCACCGGCATCGTCTTCGCGACGGAGCAGGCCGGCATGCTCGCGGGCTACCTGGCCGCCGGCGTCTCGGCCACCGGGAAGATCGGGACCTACGGTGGCCTTCCGATCCCGCCGGTCACGGACTTCATGGACGGCCTCTACGCGGGCATCAAGTACTACAACCAGGAGAAGGGCACCAACGTGTCACTCCTCGGCTGGACGCCTGGTGTCGGTGGAGCTGCCGGAACGGGCGTCTTCGCTCCCGCCGACAACCCCTGGGGCAATACCGACTTCGGTAACAACCAGGCCAAGGCCTTCTTCCAGGAAGGTGCCGACATCGTCCTCCCGGTCGCGGGCGGCACCGGTATCGGCACGTTCACCGCTGCGAAGCAGGCTCAGGGCGAGGGCAAGAAGGTCTACGCCATCGGCGTCGACACCGACCAGTACCTCACCGCTCCCGGCTTCGAGAGCGTGATCCTGACCTCGATCCAGAAGATCATCGACAAGGCCGTTGCGGACGCGATCAAGCTCGCCCACGACGGTGGCCTCGGTGGCACGAACTACGTCGGTACCCTCGAGAACGGTGGGGTCGGGCTTGCCCCATTCCACGATCTCTCGAACCTGGTGTCGGCTGATCTCAGCTCGGGGCTCGATGCCCTGAAGGCGAAGATCATCGACGGCAGCGTCAAGGTCGCCGACTACAAGAGCTAGGACCCCGTCCTCTCTTCGCTCAGCAAGCTCCCTCGGCGTCATCGACGCCGAGGGAGCAAGTCCATTCAGCGCCCCGATTCCCCCGAGCATCGCCGCACCACAGTCGCACCCTGACCCCGATCCACGCAGCTTGAGGTTGGCCCGACCCGATGCGCCTGCGACTCAACGGCATCACCAAGCAGTTTCCCGGCGTCCTCGCCAACGACCACGTCAGCATCGAGGTTGATCGTGGCGAGATCCTGGCCCTTCTCGGCGAGAACGGAGCCGGCAAGACGACGCTGATGAACATCCTCTCGGGCCTGTACCGCCCGGATGCCGGCGAGATCGTCGTCGATGACACCCCTCGATCCTTCCGCGATCCGGCCGAGGCGATTGCCGCCGGGATCGGGATGGTCCACCAGCACTTCATGCTCGTCCCGATCTTCGACGTGACCGATTCGGTCACCCTCGGGTCGGAGGTGACGCGCGGCCCGCTCGGCGTCATCGACCGGCCCGCCGCCCGCGCCAGGATCGTCGAGCTGTCCGAGACGTACGGCCTCGATGTCGATCCCGATGCGATGATCGAGGACCTCCCGGTCGGCGTCCGCCAGCGGGTCGAGATCCTCAAGGCCCTCTACCGCCACTCCGACATCCTCGTGCTCGATGAGCCCTCCGCGGTGCTCACGCCGCAGGAGACCGACGAACTGTTCGTCATCATCCGGAGCCTCGCGAAGGCCGGGACGGCGATCATCTTCATCTCCCACAAGCTCAACGAGGTCCTCGAGATCGCGGACCGGATCACCGTCCTGCGCCTTGGCAAGGTCGTCGGCACCGTGATCCCGGCCGAGACGACGCAGGCTGCGCTGGCCGAGATGATGGTCGGGCGCCAGGTCCAGCTCACCGTCGAGCGCAAGGACGCCGCCCGCGGCCCGGTCGTGCTGACGGTCGACAAGCTCCAGGTCCGCGACGATCGGGGCGAGATCACGGTCAAGCACCTCGACCTCGAGGTCCATGCCGGCGAGATCGTCGCGGTTGCCGGCGTCCAGGGCAACGGCCAGACCGAGTTCGTCGAGGCGCTCACGGGCCTCCGCGCCATCGATGCCGGCACGGTCAGCGTGGACGGGAAGGCCATCCCGGGCGACCCGCGGGGCATCGCCGACCTCGGCGTGGCGCACATCCCCGAGGACCGGCTGCGCGACGGGCTCGTCCGCGGGTTCACCGTCGCCGAGAACTACGTCCTCGATGCCTACCATCGCGAACCCTATTCGAGCGGCATTCGCTTCCATCGCGACGCCGTGGCGTCCGCAGCAACCAAGGCCGTCGCCGACTTCGACATCCGGACCCCGTCGATCTCGACCGATGTCGGCTCGCTGTCCGGCGGCAATCAGCAGAAGGTCATCGTCGCCCGCGAGTTCGGGCGCGAGGTCAAGCTCGTCATCGCCTCGCAGCCGACGCGTGGCCTCGATGTCGGGTCGATCGAATACATCCATCGGCGGATCGTCGAACAGCGCGATGCCGGCGTCGCGATCCTGATCGTCAGCACCGAGCTCGACGAGGTGCTCGCGCTCGGCGACCGGGTCGCGGTCATGTACGACGGGGAGATCGTGGGGATCCTGCCCGCCGCGGAGGCCACGCGCGAGAAGGTCGGCCTCCTCATGGGCGGCGTCCGATGAGCCGCCTGCCGATCGGCGTGGCATCGATCATCTGGTCCCTGGTCGCGTTCGGGTTCGCCGTCCAGTTCTTCCTCGAGAAGGCCTACATCGCCCTCGGCGTCGAGATCCTGATCGTCATCGCGATCGCGGTCCTCAGTCGATCCGCCGGTGGCCGGACCTTCCTCAACCGGATGAAGCTCCCGGTGCTGGCGATCGTTTCCGCGTTCATCGTCGGCGGGATCGTGCTGATCCTCAGCGACCTCGAGTTCTACACGAAGTTCGGCCTCGATCCGATCGGGACGCTCGCCTCCAGCCTCGGGCGCGTGGCCGAGGCCTACGGGGCGCTGATCGTCGGCGCGCTCGGGGACCCGGGCAAGATCTCGACCGCCCTGGCGTCGGGCAATGCCAACAAGATCGGGATCGCCCTCCGGCCGATCAGCGAGACGTTCCTCGCCACGACGCCGCTGATCCTCGCCGGCCTCGGCGTCGCGGTGGCGTTCCGAAGCGGCGTCTTCAACATCGGGGCCGAGGGGCAGCTCAAGATCGGCGCGATGTTCGCCGTCTGGGTGGGCATCTGGGTCCCGCTGCCGGGGCCGTTCCACGTCCTGCTGGCTCTCGCCGCGGGCATCCTCGGCGGCGCCCTGTGGGGCTTCATCCCGGGGATCCTGAAGGCGAGGACGGGCGCGCACGAGGTGATCACGACGATCATGCTCAACGCGATCGCTCAGCAGGTGATGCTGGCGCTGCTCCTGTCGCCCGTCCTCCAGCCACCCGGCGGGACCACGCCCATCAGCATGCCGATCGAGGCCTCCGCCCAGCTGCCTCTGCTCCTGGACCTGCCCAAGCTGCGGGTCCACCTGGGGCTCGTGATCGCGCTGCTGGCGGCTGCCTGGACGTCGTGGCTGATGTTCCGGACGACCAAGGGCTTCGAGTTCCGGGCCGCGGGCCTCAACCCGCGCGCGGCCGGGTACGCCGGCATGCACGCCGGGCGCACGATCGTCCTTGCGATGGTCGTGTCGGGTGGCCTGGCGGGGCTGGCCGGCGCCAGCGAGGTCCTCGGCACCACCCACTACCTGTCACCGACCATCAGCCCCGGCTACGGCTGGGATGCAATCTCGCTGGCCCTGCTCGGCGGCACGCGACCGGGCGGCGTCGTCGTCGCCGCGCTCCTGTTCGGGGCGCTGCGGGCCGGCGGCCCCGGGATGGCCCTCGCGACCGGCGTGCCCATTGACCTGCTCGCGTTCATCTCCGCGCTGGTCATCATGTTCGTGGCGGCACCCCGCCTCGTCCGCGAGATCTACCGCGTCAAGCTCACCGCCACGGCCCCGAGCACGCCGCGGCCGCAGGAGACCCCGACGTGAGCGGCGTTGCGATGACCACGGGCATGCCACAGCTCTCCGCGGCCGAACGCCGAGCCCGCAACAACGGGTTCATCCGGGCGGGCATCTATGCCGTGTCCGGGCTCCTCGCGCTGTGGGTCGGACTGCTCCGCGTCCCGGCCGACCAGCTCACGGTCTACAAGCTCGTGTTCGAGGAATCGGTCGTCAGGGTTCCGGACCTGTCGCTGCCCGTGGGCCTGACGTACGCGGTGGCGGGCGTGATCAGCCTGGTCATGGCCGGCTTCCAGTTCCGCTCGCCGTCGAGCGACACCTGGCGCCGTCTCATGGCCGTGACGATCTTCGCGCTCGTGTTCGCG
>SCTE01000583.1 GCA_004298915.1 Chloroflexota bacterium
GCGTCAATCGCTAGAGAAGCTTTCGACCATTCTCAGAGAGAAATACAGCGCGCGGATTGTGTATGGCGACACAGATTCCAATTACGTCCAGTTTCCGACTTTGGATTCTCTACCGCCGCAAGATTTCTTCAAGCGCGTCCGAGAGATCGCATCTGAAGTATCGGCATGTTTTCCGCATTACATGAAGCTCGCTGTCGAATGTGTGTTTGCAGTGTTCGCTCTTCTAGCGGGCAAGTGCTATTTGTATGAGACAATGGATGAGAACGGCGTTCCTAGTGGCGTGATCAAGGGCAAGGGCGTTGCGTTGATTCGAAGAGACACATGCGATGTTCACCGGGACTTCCTACGCGAGCTTGCGCGTCTTGTGTTTAACGAGCGGTACGCGGAGATCAATGGTTTTTTGTCAGCGACCGTCCGTCGCATTCTGTCAGGGGGTGTGGACGCGAAGAAATTTGTTGTTACCAAATCGGTTGGCGACATGGGCGCGGCCGATAACGGCGGCGAGGTTATGGCTGAAGAAGGTGCAAACGGGAAGGCGAAGGTCGGTCGGTACACCGTGCCGAAGCTCAGCGCGGTTCCTGAGGAACGAGAAACGCAGCTGCGTCGAAAGAACGTCGACACCGACGCCGAATTCTACGAACACTGCCTTCCCGCGCAGATGCAACTAGTGACGCGTATGCGTGCTAGAGGCGAGGTTGTTCACGTTGGCTCGCGTATCGAGTACGTTGTGGTGCGCCGTTCACACGAGAAAGCGGGCTATTTTGACAGCGTTGCAGCGAAGTCGGAGAGCTACGAGTACGCGATGCGCCACAAGCTGCCAATTGACTACGCGTGGTATGTCCACTATTTCTCAAATTCGATCGATGCGCTGACCAGCGTTGTGACCAAGACCACGGGAGTTGATATCCGTAAACTGAAATCGTTTGTGTGATGTGCTAAAGCGTTTCTGCTTATTGAACAAACATGACAGCGTTGGAATTGATACACGCGTTCTCCAGCGACGCAGAGCGCGCGTCGATAGCACAGCTTCTGTCGAGAGACCCATCGGCACGCACAGTTGACCGCATTCTACGCGATGCGTTGATACGCGAGTTACATAGAGAATTAGTAAACAAGCATCGTCCAAATAACCACCAACGCATACTGCATTTTGTATTCCGTGTCCAGAAAGCGACTGGTGCGAAATTGCTTGAGCAGGGCGGACTGCCATCCCAGAACGATATGATGACGTTGTTGTCTGCGGTAAAATCGTCTTACCTGTTGCGGGAGGTAGCTGTGTTGCAGTCTCAAACGCTTCAGCCATCTACGGGTGCGCTGTTTACACCTGAAGCGCGCGCTGCTGTGGCTGGCATGCTAACAGCAGTTACGCGACCGTCGACGCCACCGCCAGCGCAATCCCGTGCGCCACCGTCACCTCCGCCTGAGCCTGTACCCGATCGCAACGCACTTCTTGTTTCGGAGAACGCGTCACTTCTGGCTCGTGTAGAAGATCTTGAAACGCAGATCAAGGCTCTTGAGATGCGTACGGCCGAGGTGCAAGAGGGTGCGGAGATTGAGATACAAACGATCGCGAGACGTAGAGACAAAGCGCTTGATCGTGCACAGCGTGCCGAGAGTGATGTTGAACTTGTGTTGAAGCGTGTTACGCATCTTGAAGAGGATCTTGTCGCGGCAAAGAACCAGG
>SCTE01000411.1 GCA_004298915.1 Chloroflexota bacterium
GGCGAGCTCATGGGCGGCAGCCCACGGCACCTCCGCCTCGAGCTGTTCGATGTCCGGGCCGAGCGGACGGAGCAGGTCGCGCTCGCGCCCGAGGGCCACGATCGCGTCGGCCTCCGTCCCGTGTCGATCGACGAGGCGGCGGGCGATCGCCTCGGACAGGCCCGTCTCGCGGGCGATCCGGCTCGTCATGATCGCGAGGTCGGCGAGGGGCGCCGCCCCGACGACCGGGAGATCCGCTGTCCGCGACGGCTGCGACCCCCGTCGGTCCACCCGGCCGAGCGCCGCATCGATGGTGTCGCGGGCCATGACCCGGTAGGTCGTGTACTTGCCCCCGCCGATCCGGACGACACCCGAAGGGTCGGTGGTCACCTTGTGCTCACGGGAGGCCTTGACGGTCGAACCTCCGACCTCGCCGACGAGCGGCCGGAGGCCGGCGTACGTGCCGAGGATGTCGTCGCGCGACAGATCGAGCGTCATCCGATCGTTGACGACGCCGAGCAGTTCGTCGATGTCCTCGTCGAGCGCCGTCGGTCGGTCGAGGGTCTGGTCGTCCTCGTGATCGGTCGTCCCGATGACCCAGTGATTCGGCCACGGGACGATGAACACGACACGCCCGGGGATCCGGAGCGTCATCCCGCCACGTGCCTGGAGTCGTTCGCGCCGGATCACGATGTGCGCTCCCCGACTCGGGACCACTCGCGCGGCGCCCGGGACCGGGGCGAACCGCTCGTCGGGATGGGCTGCCCAGACGCCGGTCGCATCGATGACATGCGTCGCGCGGATCTCGAAGGCCTCGCCGGTCGGCACGTCCCGGGCGTGCACGCCGATCGCGCGGCCGTGCTCGAGGAGCGGCGCGTCCGCCCGCACGCGCGTGGCCACCTCGGCGCCGAGCTGGATCGCGGTGCGAATGACCGCGAGAGCCAGCCGGGCGTCGTCCTCGACCCCATCGTGATACAGAATGCCGGCCTGGAGGCCCTCCGGGCGGAGCTGGGGCGCGAACTCGCGGGCCGCGGCGGGCCGCATGTGCCGGGCGAACCCGGCGCCCTGGCGCGATCCCAGCAGGTCGTACAGGAAGATGCCCGCCCCGTAGAACCCCTGGTGGATCAGCGGCCAGCCGTAGATCGGGAACAAGAACGGCTCGAGCCGGACCAGGTGCGGGGCGTTGCGAAGGAGCCGCGCCCGCTCCTCGAGCGCCTCGGCGACGAGGCCGAAGTGCAGTTGCTCGAGGTACCGGAGCCCGCCGTGGATCAGGCGCGAGGACCGGCTCGATGTGCCGGCGGCGATGTCGGTCTGCTCGATGAGGGCGGCCCGGAGGCCGCGGCTCTGGGCATCGAGCAGCGCGCCGGCGCCGACGATGCCGCCCCCGACGACGAGGACATCGAACGATTCACTCGCGAGCCGGGCGAGCGAGGCCTGCCGGGCGGCAGGCGCGGAGATCGGACCAGCCGGGGCGCCGGCGATGGCGGCGTCCATCAGGACTCGGGCGGTCGATGGGTGGCGACGCGCCAGAGGACGAACGACGTCCCGACGATGAGGACGAGGATCGTGAGTGGGGCGTGGAAGATGACCCGTTGGATCGAATCGGGCAGGAGCCCGGTCACGACGGCGGCTCCGAACACCACGGCCGCTGCTGCGGCGGCGACGAGCGCCACCTGGCGCACGCCTGGCTGCCCGCGCTCAACCACGATCCGCCTCCTCCGGGATCCC
>SCTE01000595.1 GCA_004298915.1 Chloroflexota bacterium
CAATGTTGTAGGCAAGCGAGACCATCGCAGAATGCTGACAGTCTGTCCCTGACGGACAAATTCTGGATACGCCGGCATCGAAAATTATGAGATCCGACTGCAGCAGAATGTCCGCTTCGCCCTGTGTAATCTCCAGATTGTCGTGAACCTCCGGCCCGGTGTGGCCGTATCCGATTGTCCAGATTCCAGCCGGGCATTGATACGCCTTCAGGCGGCATGACTCCCGCGACTTGATCAGGTCAATGCCGGCCGACGTAAGTTTCATCGGCTCCTCCGCTCATCCAGGCGGTTCTCAATATTGGCAAGCATAGTCTCGATTCGGCCGAGCCGATCCGCCAATTCCCGATCTATCGCATCGGCTCGATGTGTCGTGTCATCTAAAATCTTGTCAACGCGTTCCAGGTGATCGTCCGTTTGGCGACGCCAGGCATTGAAATCTGATACCCACCACACAGCGACGGCCGCTTGTAAAAGCAGTCCAATGATCAACGAAATGTTGATTTCCTTTTTCAAATGCCAAGGCTCGGGATATGGCTTTCCCCGGCCCGAGTCCAAATTATCGCCCGGCACAGGATGAGGCTGCTCGATACTTGGCATTTCAGACCCGACTATGCATGTGACCACGTCCCCGATTGGCTATCCGATACGGAAAGCCGACTACTGGGCGGGGTGCGACGGAGATTCGAGCAGGATTGACGCCGCGGGCCCACACCTTCGGGGACACCGCGACAACGCGCGCCCGTGTGACGTTTGGAGACCTCGGGACTTTGCTATCCCAACAATAGTGCGATGTTGTTCATCGCCCCAGTAATACTTCCTCCATGACCACCTCCCTTCCCTGACGAGCCATTTTGACTTTGAAGATGAGGCATCGCCGCCTGGGCCAGGGCAATGCTCTGCTGCGGATCGATTGACGGTGAACTTGCCGGCGAAGCAGGCTGTATATTCGGAGATGTATTGATGGGCGTCGCCTGAGAGGCGCCTGCGAGAGGTGGAAGTTGCTGATACGGCTGGTTCTGCTGAGACTGTTGCTGTTTTAAATAGGTCTGAATATCCCGCGCTGTGCCCAGAAGAGACGGCGAGCTGAGCGGCTGCATCTGCATGAACGGTTGCGGCTGTTGCATCGATTGCGCCCAATGAAGAAGGCTTTGAAAATCGCTCATAGGCTAAATCCCTTGCTGCTGCCTGAGCTGCTTCCGGAACTGTATCCCTGGCTTTGCCCACTTGTGTTCATGGTTGAACCAAACAGGGGATTCCCTGCAGCAAGGCCTGCGATACGCTGCTGAAAGCCTGCGCTGCCAAGATTCGCGAGATTGTTTGCCGCGTTGTTGTTCATGGAATTGCCGGTGACGAGATTGTTGCCGATCTGGTTTATCGACGGCATCGTGA
>SCTE01000412.1 GCA_004298915.1 Chloroflexota bacterium
CCTGACGGCGCGCGCGTGCGGCGTTGCGCCGGGACAACTGATCGTCGGGGCGTTGCCGGTGTGGTTCACCGGCGAACCCGACGCGGCGGCCCGCGGGGTTGCCGAAGTCGCGCTTCGCCGAGCCCTCTATCCGGGCCATCCCCTGGCGTTCGTCGAGCCCGTCGATGACGAGGCGACTGGCTGGGCGGCGGCCGTGGCGGCCATCCAGCCGGGGTCGGGCGTGGCACGGATCCAGCTCCAGCAGGGGTCCGATCCCGATCGGGCCGGAGCGCTGGCCCGTGGCGCCCGGCAGGCCAGCGAGGTGGCCGCCCAGCTCGAGGGCCAGATCAGCGGTGCGCGCCTCGCGGGGATCGCAGCAGACCACGCGGCCGGCGCGATGGCTGCGGCGATGGCGACCCTCGACCTCCTCGAGCGTGAAGGCTGGCCGGCGCTCACCGGTGCCACGACCGCTCGCGCCGGTTGGGGCCGGGTCGGCGCCGACGCGGTCACGGCGACCGGCAATCCAGCCGACCCCGTGGAGCGGGCACTCGCCGGATGACCGCCGTTCGGCGTCGCGAGCGGCGGGCCGGAGGTGGGGTGCCGCGCCTCCCATGGAGGCGGCTCGTCAACCCCTATCGGCCGGTGGAGATCCTGTCGGCCGACCAGATCGAGATGATCCACGGCGCGTCGCTCCGGATCCTGGCCGAGGTCGGGATGGAGGTCCTCGGGGACCGCGCGATCGACATCCTCGCGCGCGCAGGAGCCAACATCGAGCGAAGTTCGAGACGGGTCCGACTCGAACCGGGCATGGTCGAGGCGACCATCGCCTCGGCGCCGGGCGAGTTCCGGGTCCACGCCCGGAACCCGGCTCGGCACGTTGACATCGGCGGTCGCAGCCTGGTCTTCACGTCGGTCGGCGGGCCGGCGTTCGTCACCGACCTCGATCGCGGCCGGCGCCCGGGCAACGTCGCCGACTTCGTCGACTACGTCCGCCTGATCGGTGCCCTCGACATCGTCCACATGGAGGCAGGCGGTCCGCTCGAGCCAACCGACCTTCCCGTCCCGACCCGCCATCTCGAGATGTACCGGATCCTTGCCACCAACCTCGACAAGACCTGGCAGTGCCTGGGGTTCGGGCGCGTCCCGGTCGACGATGCCCTCGAGGTCGTCGCGCTTGCCCGTGGCGTCGATCGCGACGTCCTCGTTCGCGAGCCGAGCCTGATGACCATCATCAACTCGAATTCGCCGCTCCGGCTCGACGGGCCGATGTCCGAGGGCCTCATCGAGATGGCGATCCATGGCCAGCCGATCGTGGCAACGCCGTTCACCCTGGCCGGTGCGATGAGCCCGGCCACGATTGCCGGTGCCCTTGCCCAGCAGAACGCCGAGGCGCTGTTCATGGTCGTCCTGACGCAGCTCGCCCGGGTCGGCGCGCCCGTGGTCTACGGCGGGTTCACCTCGAACGTCGACATGCGGACCGGCTCGCCGGCGTTCGGTACGCCCGAGTACGTCAAGGCGGCATTCGCTACGGGGCAGCTCGCAAGGCGATACGGCCTGCCGTTCCGGTCGTCGAACGTCACCGGGTCCAACGTCGTCGACGCGCAGGCGGCCTATGAGTCGGAAATGGCCGTCTGGGGTGCCGTGATGGGCGGCGTGAACCTGCTCTACCAGGGTGCCGGCTGGCTCGAGGGTGGTCTGACCGCGTCGTACGAGAAGCTGATCCTCGACGCCGAGATCCTGCAGATGATGAGCGAAGTCCTCCAGCCGCTCGTCATCGACGAATCGGAAATCGGCCTCGAGGCCATCGCCGACGTCGGGCCGGGCGGTCACTTCTTCGGCACCGCGCACACCCTCGAGCGGTTCGAGCACGCGTTCTACCGGCCGATCCTGTCCGACTGGCGCAACTTCGAAACCTGGCAGGACGATGGATCGCGGACGGCCGCGGTTCGGGCAAACGGCATCTGGAAGCAGCTCCTCGCCGAATGCGAACCGCCGGCGATGGATCCGCCGATCGCCGAAGCGATCGACGCGTTCGTGCGCCGCCGGACGACGGAAATCCAGGCGTCGGACCGAGCCTGAGCCGCAGCACCCGACCGCGCGGCATCGGTTCGGTGCCACGCTGCTGCCAGACCATGGTGAATTTCGGTTTTGTTGACAGAACGCACCGAATCGCATTGACGGTCGATCGGCACGCGTTGTACGGTCCATCCCCGTTCAGGGGGGTTGCGATTGGTCCGCCCGACCAGTCGGCACGCGCGGAGCGTCGACCCCGAGAGGCTGGACGGGACGGGGGTAGCCGGCATCGGCCCGGCCGCCAACGAGCGGAGTGGAGGGGTGCTGGATGTCGACGACGTTGACGCGCGCAGGTCGTCCGATGACGCGCGACTGCGCGACAGCGAGCCGCGCATGACCCGCGCGATCGTCGGCTGGAGCCTCAGGTTCCGCGTCCTGGTCGTCGGCCTGGCCGCCGGCCTGATGCTGTTCGGCGTGGTCCAGCTGCCCAAGGCGCCAGTTGATGTCGTACCGGACTTCGGCCCGACCTATGTCGAGGTCCAGACCGAGGCACTCGGCCTGTCGGCCACCGAGGTCGAACAGCTGATCACGGTGCCCCTCGAGGCGGACCTGCTCCAGGGCGTGGCCTTCCTGGATTCCATCGAGTCCGAATCGGTCGAGGGCCTGTCGTCGATCGTCATGAAGTTCGAGCCGGGAACCGACCTGTTCCAGGCCCGCCAGGTCGTCGCCGAGCGACTGACCCAAGCTCACGCCCTGCCCAACGTGTCCAAGCCGCCGTTGATGCTCCAGCCCCTCGCATCGACAAGCCGCGTCCAGATGGTCTCGATGACATCGAGCGAGGTCTCGCTGATCGACATGTCGATCCTTGCCCGCTGGACCGTCCGCCCGCGCCTGCTCGGCGTGCCCGGCGTTGCCAATGTCGCGATCTGGGGCCTGCGGGAGCGACAGCTCCAGGTCCTCATCGACCCGAACCAGCTGCGGGACCAGCGCGTGTCGATCCAGCATGTACTCGAGACCGCCGGCAATGCCATGTGGGTCTCGCCGCTCACATTCCTTGACGCATCGACCCCGGGTACCGGAGGGTTCATCGATACCCCGAACCAGCGGCTGGGCGTGCAGCACGTCTTCCCGATTCGTTCCGCGGCCGATCTAGCCGAGGTGCCGATCGCGCCCGAGGACACCGGTGGCCGGATCGTCCGGCTCGGCGACGTCTCGACGATCGTCGAGGATCATCAGCCGCTCATCGGCGATGCCATCGTCGGCGGGGCCGGCGACGGCCTGCTCCTGGTCATCGAGAAGTTCCCCGGGGCGGACACCAGGGCGGTCAGTGCCGGTGTCGAGAAGGCCCTGGCGGCCCTCCAGCCCGGACTCACCGGCATCCAGGTTGACGCCAATGTCTTCCGACCGGCGACATACATCGACAGCGCCGTCGGCAATGTGTCACTCGCCGCGCTGGCCGGGCTGTTGCTGGCCGTCATCGCGCTCATGGCCCTGTTCCGGAACTGGCGCTCGGTCCTGATCGCGCTCCTGACGATTCCGCTGTCGCTGGCCGCCGCCGCCTCCGTGCTGTACCTCCTCGGCGCGACGATCACCGCCGTCACGGTCGCCGGCCTGATCCTCGCCATCGGCCTGGTCATCGACGAGGTCATCGTCGGTGTCGATGCCGTCGCCCGCCGGCTCCGGACGCCGCACGAAGGCGATGCCGGCCGGTCCCGCGTCGACATCGTCCTGGCCGCGACCATCGAGGGGCGCGGGTCGCTCGCGTTCGGAACGCTCGCGGCTGTCGCCCTCGTCGTCCCGCTCTTCTTCGCGACTGGGGTCGCCGGTGCCTTCGTACCGGGCTTCGCCGGCGCCTACCTCCTTGCGCTCGGCGCCGCGATCGTGGTGGCCCTGACGGTCGTTCCGGCCCTCGGCTCGCTCCTGACGGAGGCAGGCGGGCCTGTCGCCGAGGCGCCCGCGCCGGTGGCTGCGGACGGTGCGCCGTCTCCCGCCAACGCCGGCAGCCCGTCTCGTCTGGCACGTGCCTACGACCGAGCACTCGGCCAGGTGCTCGCGCGCACCCGGCCGTCGGTCCTGACCGGGGCCGCGGTGGTCGTCGGGGTGATCGCGATCGCCGGATCGGTGGCGATGCCGGCGATCAGCGGCTCGCTCCTCCCGTCCTTCCGCGAGCGCCAGCTGCTCATCACCTGGGACGCGGCCCCCGGGACGTCGCGCCCGGAGATGGACCGTGTGATGACCCGCGTGAGCGAGGAATTGCGGGCCGTTGACGGCGTGAGCAACGTCGGCGCCCATATCGGCCGGGCGATCGTGTCCGACCAGGTCGTGAGCGTCAACTCCGGCGAGATCTGGGTCACGATCGGATCGGCCGCGGATTACGACCGGACCGTCGATGCCATCGAGACCGTCATTGCCGGGTACCCGGGAATCGACCGGACATTGGTGACCTACTCGGACCAGCGGGTCGCCCAGGTGCTGACTGGAAGCCAGGACGATGTCGTCGTCCGGGTCTACGGCCAGGACCTCGACGAGCTGCGTGCCAAGGCCGGCGAAGTCCGCGACGCGGTCGCGACCATCGGTGGCGTCAGTCGCGCGGTCGTCGATGAACCGGCGCTCGAGCCATCGATCGAGATCGAGGTCAAGCTCGACAAGGCCCAGGGGTACGGGATCAAGGCGGGCGACGTTCGTCGGGCTGCCGCCGTCCTGCTCTCCGGCATCGAGGTCGGCAGCATCTTCCAGGACCAGAAGATCTTCAGCGTCGTGGTCTGGGGCAAGCCGGAGACTCGGCGCAGCCTGACCACGATCCAGGACCTCCCGGTCCAGGCGCCCGGCGGTGCGTTCGTCCGGCTCGGCGACGTGGCCGATGTCCGGATCGCCGACTCGCCCGCGGTGATTCGCCGCGAGGGGGTCTTCCGGCGGGTCGACGTAGCCATCGACGTGGACGGGCGCGACCTCGCCGCGGTGACCTCGGAGATCGACCGGCGCGTCGCCGGGATTGAGTTCCCGCTCGAGTATCACGCCGAGGTCCGGACGCTCGCAGCCGACCGATCGACGGATCTCATGGCCCTGCTGGCCGTCGCGGCGGGAGCCGCGATCTTCGCCTTCCTCCTGCTCCAGGCGGCATTCGGTCGCTGGCGCCTGGCGATCCTGCTGTTCATCGCCCTGCCGTCGGTCCTGATCGGATCCCTCATCGGGTCCCTGCTCGCCGGTGGTGCCTCGCTCGGGACGGTGCTCGGCGGGCTCGGCGTCCTCGCGTTGGCGATTCGGCAGGCCGTCGCGCTGTTCGACCGGTCCCGGAGGCTCGAGAACGACGGCGAGGGGGACTTCGGGCCTGCCCTGGTGGCGCAGGCCGCACGCGATCGGCTCATCCCGATCGTGGCAACCGCGCTCGCGACCATCCTCGCCCTGGCTCCGGCGATCGTCATCGGCGACGTGGCCGGCCTCGAATTGATCCGTCCCATGGCAATCACCGTGATCGGCGGCCTTGTCACGTCAACGCTGTTCGTCCTGCTGATCAGCCCATCCATCTATCTCTTCGCGGGTCCCGGCGGGTTGCCGGATCCGGCGACCGGACTGCTCGACCGACCCGCCGTGAGCGTGGCCTGAGATGAACCAACAGCTGACCCGGGAGGGCGTTCACATGCGGCGCACCAATCGCTGGATCCAGACCGGCCTGCTCGTGGCCGCCTTCGCCCTCGCCGGCTGCTCGCCGGCCGCGAATGCCGCTCCCCCGGCGGCGGTCACCGTGACAAAGATCGAGGGCTCGGATCTCAAGCTCCTGACCCTGACCGCCGAAGCGGCGAAACGGCTCGACATCCAGACCCAGGAGGTGACCAGGGCACCCGACGGGACCGGGACCGTGGTCCCGTACGCCGCGATCCTCTACGACCTCGAGGGGAACACGTGGGTCTACACGAACCCCCAGGGCCTCGACTTCGTTCGCGCCGCGGTCAAGGTCGATCGGATCGAGGGTGACGCCGCATTCCTGGCCGAGGGTCCCCCGGTCGGGACCAAGGTCGCCACCGTCGGGGTCAGTGAGTTCCACGGCGTCGAGGCAGGGGTCGGCGGCGGGCACTGATGCGAAGCCGTTCCGTATCCGAGATCGAAGGCTAGCGACACATGCGGCGCATCATCGCCGGCAGCCTCCGCTTCCGCATGCTCGTCCTGGCGGCCGCCGCCGGGATGATGCTGGTCGGACTCGTCCAGGTGCGCAATGCGCCGGTCGACGTCTTCCCGGAATTCGCGCCGCCGCGCGTCGAGATCCAGACCATCTCGCTCGGCCTGTCGGCGGAGGAAGTGGAGACCCTCGTCACGGTGCCCCTCGAACAGTCACTGGCCGGGGTCGAGGGCCTGGACATCATCCGGTCCAAGTCGGTTTCGGACCTGTCGTCGATCTTCCTGATCTTCAAGCCGGGGACCGACCTCCTCCACGCCCGCCAGCTCGTCCAGGAACGGATGGAGGCGGTCACCCCCAGCCTCCCGACCTGGGCCGCCCCGCCGTTCATGATCCAGCCGCTTTCGGCGACCAGCCGGGTGATGAAGATCGGGATGACCTCGGACACGCTGTCGGTCCTCGACATGTCGGTGATCTCGTACTGGACGATCCGTTCGCGGTTGCTGAGCGTGCCTGGCGTCGCCAACGTCGCGATCTGGGGTGAGCAGCTCAACCAGTTCCACGTCGATGTCAAGCCCGAGAAGCTCGCCGAGTACGGCATCTCGCTCGACTCGGTCCTGACGGCGACCGCGGCGTCGCTCGACGAAGGCCTGCTCCGGTTCACCCAGGGCAACGTGATCCCGACCGGTGGGTTCATCGACACGGTCAACCAGCGCCTCACGATCCGCCACGTGCCCGCGATCATCACGCCGGCCGACTTGGGTCACGTCACGCTGTCGGCCAGGGACGGCCGCCTCGTCAAGCTGAGCGATATCGCCGACCTCAAGCTCGACCACCAGCCCCTGGCCGGCGACGCCGTGATCAACGACGGGCCCGGGATCATGCTGATCGTCGAGAAGTTCCCGTGGGCCAACACGCTCGAGTTGACCCGGGGCGTCGAGGCGGCCCTCGACGAACTGCGACCCGGCCTGACCGGGATCGACATCGACACCACGATCTTCCGGCCGGCGTCGTTCATCGAAGTGGCGCTCGAGAACCTGTCGCGAGCGCTGTTGCTCGGTTCGGTCCTCGTCTTCCTGATCCTGATCCTGTTCCTGTTCGACTGGCGCACGGCGCTGATCAGCCTGGTCGCCATCCCGCTGTCGCTGATGACCGCCGCGCTCGTCCTGTTCGCGCGTGACGCGACGATCAACACGATGATCCTGGCGGGCTTCGTCATCTCGGTCGGCGTCGTGGTCGACGACGCCATCATCGACGTCGAGAACATCACCCGGCGCCTGCGCCAGCATCGGCGCGACGGCACCGGGGGCTCGACGGCCTCGATCATCCTGGAATCCTCGCTCGAGGTCCGGAGCTCGATTGTCTACGCGACGCTCATCGACGTCGTCGCCATCACCCCGATCTTCTTCATCGGCGGCCTGTCCGGCGCGTTCTTCCAGCCGCTCGCTATCTCGTACGGTCTGGCCGTGCTGGCCTCCCTGCTGGTCGCCCTCACGGTGACCCCGGCGATGGCCTACATCCTGCTCCGCAACGCCGACGTCGAGCGCCATGAGTCACCGCTCGCTCGCCGCCTCCAGGCTGCCTATGCCCGACTCCTGACCCGGATCGTCCGGGCGGCCCGTCCGGCGTTCGCGTCGGTCGCCGCCATCAGCCTCCTCGGCCTGTTCGTCTGGACGCAGCTCGGCCAGTCGCTCCTGCCCGACTTCAAGGAACGTGACTTCCTGATGCACTGGGTCACGGCGCCCGGGACCTCGATCGAGGAGGAGGTCCGGGTGTCCACGGCGGCCTGCATCGAGCTCCGCTCCATCCCCGGCGTCCGCAACTGCGGATCCCACATCGGCCAGGCGCAGATGGCCGACGAAGTGGTCGGCGTGGAGTTCGGCGAGAACTGGATCAGCGTCGATCCGGCCGTCGACTACAAGAAGACGCTGGCAGCGATCGGGGAGGTCGTGGCGGGTTACCCGGGCCTCCGCCGGGACGTCCAGACGTATCTCAAGGAGCGGATCCGCGAGGTGCTCACGGGGTCGAGCGACGCCGTCGTGGTCCGGATCTTCGGCCCGGACCTCGGGGTCCTGCGAGATCAGGCAGCCGCGGTCGAGGCGGCGCTCGCCGACATCCCGGGGATCGTCGATCTCCATACCGCGCAGCAGGTCCAGATTCCCCAGATCCAGGTCGAGGTCAATCTCGAGACCGCCCGGGCGTACGGCATCAAGCCCGGAGACGTTCGCCGCGCGGCCGCGGTCATGCTGGCCAGCGAGGAGGTCGGCGACATCTTCTACGGTGGCAAGGCCTACGACGTCCACGTCTGGACGACGCCCGAGGCACGCAACAGCCTGAGCGACATCGAGGCCCTGCCGATCGACGTCCCGATCGGCGGCCAGGTCCCGCTCGGCAAGCTCGCCTCGGTCACGATCGCGCCGACGCCGAACAGCATCGCCCATGAGGGCCTGACCCGGAAGATCGATGTCGACGCGAACGTCAGCGGGCGTGACCTCGGGGCCGTCATCCGCGACGTCAAAGCCGCCCTCGCGACCATCGAGTTCCCGCGGGAATACCACCCCGAGCTGCTGGGTGAGTATGCCGAGCGACAGGCCGCCTCGGGCCGCCTCCTGCTGTTCGCGATCGTCGCGCTCTTCGGCGTGTTCCTCCTCCTGCAGGCTGCCTTCGGTCGAACGCGGCTGGCGATCCTGTCGTTCCTGACCCTGCCCTCGGCCCTCGTCGGGGGCGTCCTGGCCGCGTGGGCCTTCGGTGGGACGATCTCGCTCGGCTCGCTGGTCGGCTTCTTCACCGTGCTCGGCATCGCGGCCCGGAACGGGATCATGATGATCAATCACTTCCAGTTCCTGGAGCGCTTCGAAGGCGAGGCGTTCGGTCCGGAGCTCGTGATCCGCGGCGCCCGCGAACGGCTCTCGCCGATCCTCATGACCGCCCTCGCCACCGGCCTGGCCCTCGTTCCGCTGGCCATCGCCGGTGACCTTCCGGGCCACGAGGTGGAGCATCCACTTGCGATTGTCGTGCTGGGCGGCCTGCTCACCTCGACCCTTCTGAACCTGTTCATCCTGCCGTCCCTGTACCTGCGCTTCGGCCGTTCCCTTGCCGACGAGAGGAAGATCGCATGACGACTCGACGATCCGCGGGCGCCACGACCGCCACGCTGCTGCTCCTGAGCACCCTTGTCGGCTGTTCATCCGCCGCTCCACTGCAGAGCGTTGCCGCGGTCACCGACGCGCCGACGATCGCCACGCCGACGCCCCCGCCGGCGACGCCAGCGCCGACGCCC
>SCTE01000413.1 GCA_004298915.1 Chloroflexota bacterium
GCCGGACAGGCGTTCGGGCTCGACCACGGTGTCGTAGACGTGCGTCGCGACATCGGTCGGGATGTACAGCTCCCAGCCGAGCTCGCCGACGTACGTGATTCGTGACCCGCGGACGAGGGCATAGCCGAGGTCGATCTCGCGCGACGTGGCGAAGGGAAAGGCCGCGTTCGACAGGTCCGCGTCGGTCAGCGCCTGGAGGAGGTCCCGCGCGCGCGGGCCCATGACGCTCAGGACCGCGAACGCATTCGTGACGTCATTCACGGTCACATGCGCATCGATCGGGATCCGGCGCCGGAGCCAGTCGAGGTCGCGGACGATGGAGGTCCCGGAGGTCACCACGAGGAACGACGTTGGGTCGAGACGGGTGACGGTCACGTCGGCTTCGATCCCACCGCGCTCGTTGAGCCACTGGGTGTAGACGATGCGACCGACCTCGACGGCAATGTCCGCCGTGCACACGACGTTGAGGGCTCGCTCGGCATCCGGTCCCTGGACGAGGATCTTGCCGAAGGACGTCTGGTCGAAGAGCCCGACCCCGTCGCGCACCGCTCGATGTTCGGCGGCCGAGTATTCGAACCAGTTCTGCCGGCCATAGCCGTACTCGTACCGGGGTTCGACGCCCGGCGGGGCGTACCAGTTCGCACGCTCCCAGCCGGCCAGTTCGCCGAAGCACGCCCCGCGGGCCGCGAGGCGGTCGTGGAACGGCGTCCGCCGGATGCCGCGCGCGGTCTCGACCTGGCGGAACGGCCAGTGCATGTCGTACAGCAGGCCGAGGGTTTCCGTCGTCCGATCGTGGAGGTAGCGCCGGTTGCCCTGGAAGGGCATGAACCGTCGGACGTCGACCCCCCAGAGGTCCATCGGCGAATGCCCGTCCACGATCCAGTCGGCGACCACGCGGCCGGCGCCGCCCCCCGACTGGAAGCCCACGGAGTTGAACCCCGCCGCCACGAAGTACCCGTCGAGGCCAGGGGCCTCCCCGAGGATGTACCGGTCGTCCGGCGTGAAGCTCTCCGGGCCGTTGAAGAAGAGCTGGATTCCCAGGTCGCGCAGGCGCGGGACGCGCCG
Organism: Chloroflexota bacterium; assembly: GCA_004298915.1. Lineage (GTDB taxonomy): Bacteria > Chloroflexota > Limnocylindria > Limnocylindrales > CSP1-4 > UBA5189. The sequence goes on from SCTE01000413.1 coordinate 1,066, forward strand.
GGCGGCCATCTCGATGTAGGGCGAGAGGTGGTTCCAGTCCTCGGGCAGACGGACGAACGCGGCATCGTCGGGGATCCCACGGGTCGCCCAGGGCTTGGCGCCCGGCTCGAAGAACCCGACCATGAGCTTGCCGGTCTCCTCGCGGAAGTAGGCGGTGTCGTCGGGCGAGCGCAGGACGGGCAGATCGCGGGTCAGCTCGGGAACCGGTTCGGTCACGATGTAGAAGTGCTCGGCGGCATGGAGCGGGATCGTCACCCCGGACCGGGCGCCGAACTCGCGCGCCCACATGCCCGTGCAATTGACGACGTAGTCGGCACGGATATCGCCGGATTCGGTCGTGACGCCGGTCACGCGGTGCTCGTCTCGCCGCACGCCGGTGACCGGCAGGTGTTCGAAGATCCGGGCGCCGCCGAGCCGGGCGGCCGCGGCGAGCGCCTGGGTCACGTCCGTCGGGTTGGCAACGCCGTCGCCGGGCAGGTACGCGGCCCCGACGACCTCCCTCGGGTCGAGGAGCGGCCACATGGTCGCCGCCTCCGACCCGCTGATCTGATGGACCTCGAAGCCGCAAACGCGGGCCATCGAGATCTGCCGCCTGACCTCCACCCAGCGCTCGTCCGTGGTGGCGAGGAGGACCGAACCTGTCCTCCGGAACCCGGTTCCGAGCCCGGTCAGCCGCTCGATCTCCG
>SCTE01000414.1 GCA_004298915.1 Chloroflexota bacterium
GGTGCCGGGTGGAGGCCCAAGGGTAGCCGAGCCGCGCCCATCATGCCTCGGCGCGAATTCTGTGCCGCCTGTTGTCGAAATCGGTTGACGTGCGTAGGATGTAGTCCTTGATCGGGCAACCGATCGCCTGACCAGCATCCGCATCCTCTGGAGAGGACACCTGATGATCGACCAGCAGTCGGCCGTCGTCTCGCTTACCGATGCCGCCGCGTCGCGCCTTCGCGAGCTGACCAAGGAAGAGACCAACCCCAACGTGGGCCTCCGGGTCTACGTCTACTCGGGCGGCTGCTCGGGCTACAAGTACGGGATGATGCTCGAGGACGCGCCGACCGCCGAGGACAACATCCTCGAGGCGAATGGGGTCAAGGTCTACGTTGATGGCCAGAGCGTCGACCTGCTCAAGGGCTCCTCGATCGACTACGTCGACACGCTCATGGGTGCCGGCTTTACTGTCAACAACCCGAACGCGACGACCGGTTGCGGTTGCGGCAACAGCTTCCGGACCGCGAGCGACGAGGGACAGGCGCGTTCCTGCGCCCACTGAACCTGGCCTCCATCTCGCTTCGGGCGAGCATCGAAGCCGTCGGGCAACCGGCGGCTTCCTGATTCCAGCTACGGGATGACGGCCCTCGCCGACGCGCTGCGCGCCGCCGATGCCGTGGCCGACGCATTCCTCGTCGGCAAGCACGTTCCCGGCCTCGCCTACGGCGTCATCGTCGACGGTGAGCTCGTCCACAGCCGCGGGATCGGCACGATCCGGGTTGGCGAGGATGCGCCGCCCGATGCCGATTCGGTTTTCCGCATCGCGTCGATGACCAAGAGCTTCACCGCGGCGACCGTGATCAGCCTCCGGGACGAAGGCAGGCTGGCCCTCGACGACCCGATCGCCCGGTACGTGCCGGAGCTCGCCGAACTGCGAGGCCCGACCCGGGACTCGCCGGTCATCACCATTCGTCATCTCCTGACGATGGCCTCCGGTCTCGCAACCGACGATCCGTGGGGAGACCGGCAGCAGGGCCTCGACCTCGCCGCGTTCAGCGACCTGCTCCGAGGCGACCTCACGTTCGCCTGGACACCCGGCACGAGGTTCGAGTATTCAAATCTCGGCTACGGGATCCTCGGCCGCCTGATCACGAACGTGGCTGGAGCGGAGTACCGCGAGGTCGTCCGGCAGCGGCTCCTCGATCCTCTCGGCATGCGGGCAACCACCTACCTCCAATCCGAGGTTCCCGCGGATCGCCTGGCGCACGGGTACGTGTGGCGCGACGACGCCTTTGTCGAGGAGCCGATGGACCCGTACGGTGCCCTGGCCTCGATGGGCGGCGTCTTCACGTCGATCCGCGACCTCGCACGGTGGATCGGCTTCTTCACCGACGCATATCCGCCGCGCGACGGGCGGGAACAAGGTCCCCTCTCCCGGGCCAGCCGCCGCGAGATGCAGCAGGCAGCCGCTGCGTGGGGGCCGAGCGTCACGATGCCGAACCTCGACGTCGAACCCGAGATCGTGGCCGGTGGCTACGGTTTCGGGCTGTTCGTCGAGGACCACATCCGCTGGGGCCGGATCGTCGGGCACAGCGGCGGGTATCCGGGATTCGGGTCGAACATGCGCTGGCAACCGGCCTCAGGGCTCGGGGTGGCGGTCGTGGCGAACCATCGCTACGCGCCGAGTTCACCCCTCGCCCGCGACTTGATGGCCTCGCTGCTGGCAGCCGGCGCGGTGCCCGCCCGGCGGATGCGCCCATCCACCGCGCTGATCCGGGGCCGTGAGGCCATCGAGCGGCTCATGGCGGCCTGGGACGACGGACTCGCGGCGAGCATCTTCGCGATGAACGTCGACCTCGACGAACCCCTCGACCGCCGCCGAGCCGAGCTGGAGCGGATCCGCGCTGCGCACGCCGCTCTGCATCCGGATCCCGACCTGCCCGAGCAATCGGAGACGCCGCTTCATGCCGAGTGGTGGCTCGCCGATGACCATGGGGGACGAGTGCGCGTCGAGATCCTCCTGTCGCCCGAAGGCCCCCCGCGCGTTCAGACGTTCCGGGTGACGTCGGTGCCCGCTCCGTCGGAATCGCTGCGTGCCAGCGCGGCGGCCCTCGTCGCGGCGATCAACGGGCGGCACCCGGCCATGCCGACGAACCTGGACATCGGCCCGGACGTTGATCGGCCGGCGCTCGATCGGATCATCGGCATCGTCGCCGCGCGACATGCGCCACTGACGCTCGGCCCTGCGACCGCCGGCGACGGGACCTCAACGACGACCTGGCGGTTGCGAGGGAACGGCGTCGAGCTGGACCTGGCGCTCACTCTCGACGCCGACGGCGAGCGGCTGACCGCAGCCAGGATTGCGCAGCGCCCTCCGATCTCGCCGTCGCACGGGGACTGAGCGCGAGGGATCGCCTCCAGCTTCGCGGAGCCGCCGGCCGTTCGAACATCTGCGAATAGTTCTTGACAAGTGATTATTCATGATGCAATGTTCGTTCATCATCCGATGAATTATCGGGGTTGGACGGGAGCATTGAGCACATGAATGCCTGGTCGGAGCTTCGATTGGACCTGATCCGGAGTCGCCTGGATGCACAGCGCCGCGACGCAGCGGTCGAGCGGCGCTCGCGCCATGAGGACGGTACGACGGCGGCCGTGGCGATCCGATCAAGCGCGACCTTCGCGCCCAGGCGGCGCCATTCGACGCTCCACCTGCTGGGTCGTTGACCGATGCCGTCGTCACCGCAGGCGCCGGCTGAGCCAACGGCTGAACCGCTCGCGTCCCGGACGATCGCCGACGTCGAGACGCTCAAGGCCCTGGCGGATCCGGTTCGAATCCGGATCCTCGAGGCCATGTGCGGCCAGCCGGTCCAGGACTGGACCGTCAAGCAGATCGCGAAGGCACTCGGAACCGGGCCGACGAAGCTGTATCACCACATCCGCATCCTCGAGGAACGAGACCTGATCCATCCATCGGGCCAGCAGCTGGTTCGAGGGATCGTGGAAACCTCGTATCGAACCGCACAGCTGGAGCTTCGGCTCGACCGAGCGTTCCTGTCGAGCGCGAGCGACGAGGTCCGAACGACAGCCCACGCGGCCCTGCTCAGCGTGTTCGACCTTGCTCGCCAGGACCTCGAGGCCGCCGTTCGGGGCGGCCTGGTAGCCGCCGAAACGGACCCGTCACCGTCGGCTCCGTTCATCCTCACGCGAACCATGATCCGGACGACCCGTGCGCGCTCCATCGAGCTCCGTGAGCGAATGCATGCCCTGCTCCGCGAGTACTCCGACGATTCGTCCGGCGACATGAAGCTAGCCATCCTCGTCAGCCTCCACCCGGTTGACGGGCCGGTCGATGGCCGAGCCGACGTGGCCGAGCCAGGCGGTTCGAAGCGCAGCTGATGGACGGCGAACCCGCCGCGCCCGGGACCACCGGTCCCGGCGCCCGCGCCCTGCTCCGGATCCGCGACTTCCGCGTCCTCTGGTCGGCCCAGCTGATCAGCGACATCGGAGACGGGCTGACCGCGACGGCGCTCCTCCTGCTCGTGAACCACCTCACCGGTTCGGTCGCCGCCCTCGCGGCCATGGCCATCGCGCTTGCCGTTCCACCTCTCACCGTCGGCCTGGTTGCCGGGACCTATGCGGATCGCTGGAATCGGCGCCAAATCATGATGGCGTCGGATCTCATTCGGGCGCTGCTCGTCCTGGGTTTCGTGCTGGTTGACTCGATCGATCGGCTGTGGCTCCTCTACCTGCTCGCGTTTCTCCAGTCCAGTGTCGGTACGTTCTTCAATCCTGCCAAGGGCGCGATGCTGCCGCGTCTCGTGCCGGGCGAAGGGCTGATGAGCGCCAACTCCGTATCCCAGGCGACCCGGGTCATCAGCAACGTCGCCGGAACGGCCATCGCGGGCGGGATGATCGGGCTGGCCGGCATCTACTGGCCCGCCTTCCTCTTCGATAGCCTGTCGTTTGCCGCATCGTTCCTGCTGGTGAGCCGGCTGGCCCCCGCGCTCGGTGAGGTGACGCGTGGCGAGCACGGTTCCGATTCCGGCAGCGTTCGCACGTCGTTGGCCGAGGGCCTCCGGATCGTGCGCGGATCCCGCGTCCTGTGGGTCACGATCCTCGTGCTGTCGCTGGCGATGCTGGGGCTGGGGGCCATCAACGTCCTGTTCGTGCCGCTGATCGTGAACGTCCTTGGGGCGAGCGCCGCGTGGTTCGGGCCCCTCGAGGCGGCGCAGACCACGTCGATGGTCCTCGCAACCGGAATCGTCGCCGCCCTGGCCGTTCGATTCCGGGCGGCCGGTATTGTCAGTGTCGCGTCGCTCGCTGCGGGCCTGGCCATCGCAGTCCTGGCCCTCGTGACCGAGGTCTGGCACGTGATGCTCGTCCTCTTCGCCATCGGTTGGGTCATCACGCCGCTGCAATCGGCCGTCGTCACGCTCCTGCAGGTCAATTCGGTCGACGCCGTTCGTGGTCGCGTGATGTCGGTCATGAATGCCTCGATGGCGGCCACGTCGGTCGTGTCGATGGCCGCCGCAGGGATCGTTGCAGAGGGCCTCGGGGTGCAGGGCGCCTTCTTCATCGGGGGCGGTGTCTGCTTCGCGGCGGGGCTCGTCGGCTTCGTCCTGTATCCCCGGGCGAACGCGGGCCTGGCGGCCGAGGCGCTGGTCGAGGTGCCGAGGGCCTGACCCTCAGCGCGTCTCGAAGGATCGCTTCGAGAGCCCGTAGGCGAAGCCCTCGATCGGGAAGGCCGGGGCATCCTCAGGTCGGGCGACGGCGCCGAGCGTCACGAACAGCGGCGCGAAGTGCTCGACCGTCGGGTGCGCGTAGGGCATTCCCGGGGCCTTCTCGCGGAAGTCGAAGAGCGTGTCGAGGTCGCCCGATTCGAGGGCCTCGCGCGCCCAGGCATCGAAGTCGATCGACCACTGCGGTGCCCCGGGCTTGCCCATGAAGTACTCGCGGATGAACGGCAGCCCGTGGGTCAGAAAGCCGCTGCCGATGATCAGGACGCCTTCATCGCGGAGGGGAGCGAGGCGCCGGCCGACCTCGAAGAGTCGCTTTGGGTCGAGGTCCGGCATGGACAGCTGGAGGACGGGAATGTCCGCGTCCGGGTACATCGCCATGAGCGGTACCCAGGCGCCGTGATCCAGGCCACGGGATTCACGCTCGAGGACCGGTTCGGTGGACGGCATGAGGCCCCTGACCTTCGCCGCCAGGTCCGGTGCGCCCGGAGCCGCGTACTGGAGGTCGTAGTAGTGCTGGGGGAAGCCGTAGAAGTCGTAGACGAGCGGCACGGTGCGGGTCGCCGAGATTGCCATCGGCGCCGTCTGCCAGTGGGCGCTGACGATCAGGATGGACGTCGGCTTGGGAAGGTTCGCAGCCCAGCCGTTGAGCTGACCCAACCACTCGGG
>SCTE01000415.1 GCA_004298915.1 Chloroflexota bacterium
ACTCGGTCGAGGTGAAGTCGGACCTGTTCGCCCGGGCCAGCGCCGACCGCTGGCTCGTGGCCCTTTCCCACGAGGCATTGCATCCGGTCGGCCATCTCGTCGCCGACCGTGACCGCTACCGGTACGAACCCGTCTAGGGCGCGGCCTTCGGGAGGAGGGCCTCGATCGTCTTCCGTGCGGCGTCGGCCTCGAGCGGGCCGTTGACCACGGACCGGATCACGCCGTCGGGATCGATGAAGAACTGCGTCGGCAGGGCGAACACGTGGTACGTCCGGAAGATGGCGGCACTCACGTCCGCCCCGATCACGTAGTCGAGCCCGTATTTCGCCGCGTAGCTCTGGCCCTCCTCGACGGTCTGCTGGACCTGGACCGCGATCAGGGACAGGCCGCGATCCCGATACGCGCGGTCCATGTCACGGAGCGTCGGGGTCTCGGCCTGGCAGGGCGGACACCAGCTGGCCCAGAAATTGAGCCAGACGAGCCGACCGCGGAGATCGGCGAGCCGGATGGGCTTGCCCTCGAGGTCCGTGAGTTGGAACGCCGCGCCCGTGTCGGTGGTGCCGGTCAGTTCCGGGGCCTGTTGACCTACCTGGAGGCCGGGAACCGCGGATCGAAGGAGGTAGGCAGAAGCCACCGGGTTCGGCAGGCCCGGCGTCGTCGACCCGAGCGGCGCGGTGGCGATGGTCAGGAGGATCGCGGCCACGATCACGATCCCGAGCGCACCCGCGACCTGGCGAAGGCTGAACGGGCCGACGCCGCGGCGCCGACGCGCCGGTCTCGCCTCGGGGTCAGCGGCCACGGACGCGTCGGCTCGATCCTCCATCGGGGTCAGATGGACGTGTTGAACGGCACGAACCGGGCGAGCAGCGCCAGCCAGTTCATGATCATCGCGACGCCGATCAGGGCCACCAGCAGGCCACCCACGAACGACAGGGTGCGCCCATGCCGCAGGAGTGGCCGGATCAGGGCGGGGGAGCGGTCATACGCCGCGGCGATGACGACAAACGGGATGCCGAGACCCACTGTGTAGGCCACCAGCAGGATCGCTCCCTGGGCGATGCTGCCGCTGGTCGCGGCCATCGTCAGGATTCCGCCGAGGATGATCCCGATGCACGGGGTCCAGCCGATCGCGAAGATGGCCCCGAGGCCAAACGATGCGAGCCACCCGCCACGGGCGCTCACGATTCGCCCGCCGAGTCGATCGCCGACCGACGGCCCTGCCACGGCTCCACCGGGGCTTGCGAAGGACGTCGTCCCCGTCGCGGTCGCGAGCGAGCCCGCGGCGCCCATGTCGAGCGGGCGCCAGCTCCTGTCGAGGGCCGGGATCCGGAGGATGCCCGCGAGGTTGAGGCCGAGCACGATCAGCAGCACGCCACCGACCTGGCGCAGCAGCGGCAGGTAGTCCACGAGCGGCCCGCCCACGTACGTGGCCGTGACGCCGAGCAGCGTGAAGATCGACCCGAAGCCCGCGACGTACGCCAGGGCGTGCCGGATCGCGAGCCAGCGACTGACGCTGGCGCCGCTGCGACCCACCACCGCGACCGCGGTCAGCTGCCCGACGTAGGCCGGCACGAGCGGCAGCACGCAGGGCGACAGGAAGCTCAGGAGCCCGGCCCCCAGGGCTACCGCGATGGTGAGGTCGCTACCCACGGACGACCTCGCCGGTCGAGGCCGGACCCGGATTGGAAGGGGACGTCGCGGAGCGGATGGCGGCCGGGCCGTCGAGGACATCGGCGAACAGGCGGCGGAGGCGAGCCACGCTCGTCGCCAGCTCGAGTCGGCCCGGACCGAGCTCGATGACCGGGATCCGCTCGAACAGCTCGCGGTGCAGTGCCGGATCGTCATCGATGTTCCGTTCGACGACCTCCGGGACGGGCAGGCCATGAGCGGCCCGATCGGCGATGAGGAGGTCGATGGCGGCCCGTGCCTCGTCGCACAGCCCGCAGCCCGGGCGTGTGTACAGGACGAGGTCGGGGAGGGGAGCGGTCACGGTCGGCATCGTACAACCGGTGACCGATCCGGACTCCCGCGCGGACCGCGCCCGTTCGCAGCCGCGACGTGGCCCGGCCATCGGACCCGTTCGACCCGTCGGGTACGATGACGCTACGCCCCCGTAGCTCAGTGGATAGAGCGCGGCCGTCCTAAGGCCGGCGTCGGCGGTTCGAATCCGTCCGGGGGCGCCACCGCAATGCACATTCGATGTGCCTCGTGTTCGCAATCTCGATCACGGGGTCGGGCGCAGTCGCGCGTGCCACCCGTACAGGTAGTTCGAGCCTGTCGCTGACTGCGGGGCACCCCCTGCGACCGCCACGGCGGCAATCGCATCGAATGCACCGATCCGTGCATCGGTCAGCTTGAAGATGATGCTCGTCCCGTCGGGGGTGAACGTTGGCTGCAACGCGGTCCCGGTTGCAGACGCTACGTCGGTGACTCGTCGGGGTTTCGTGCCATCCGGGTTCACGACCCAGATGTCGCTGAGCGGCCCTCCGGGTTCCCCGCCGGCCATCGGCGCGGAGAACGCGATGAGCGCTCCGTCCGGGCTCCAGTCGGCATTGTTGGCCATGCGCTCGACCGGCACGATCGTCCGGGTCACGCCGGGCGTCGCAAGGTCGAGGACCTCGAGGGACACGCCCAGGAACGTCTCTCCGTCCGCGGCGGCCTGCTCGAAGACGAGCGACGTGTCGTCCGGTGACCACCGAGGCGCGTAGGCGCCCTTGTCGGTCCCGGTCTCGTAGACCACCGTTGCGGCTCCAGACGTCAGGTCGAGGATCTCGATGGCCGAGATCTCGCCAGCGGCCGTTGTCGTATGTCGCTGATAGGCGACCCGCGTCCCGTCGTGCGACCAGGCTGGCTCCTCGGCCCAGAGGCACGGCGCCGTGCAGTCGACAATCTTGCGGGCTGACCAATCGGCCACCGAGGCGATCCAGATATCCGACGTCTCCGTGGCATCGGAAACGTCAACCAGGAGTTGCG
>SCTE01000416.1 GCA_004298915.1 Chloroflexota bacterium
CGATCGCGACCGCCATCCGGATGGTCACGGAGCCCGGCGACGAGGTCATCTACTACGACCCGCCCTGGTTCTTCTACGACATCCTCGTTCGCGGCGCCGAGGCGGTCCCGGTCGTCCTGCCGCTGGATGCCCCCCGCTTCTCGCCCGATCCGGACCAGCTCGCGGCGGCGATTACCCCGCGGACGCGAGCCGTGCTCCTCAATACACCCCACAACCCGTCCGGCCGCGTCCTGGAACCCGCGGAGCTCGAGGCCATCGCCGAGGTCCTCCGTGACGCCTCCGCCCGCAATGGCCGGCCCATCTACCTCCTCAGCGACGAGGCCTACCGGCTCATCGTCATGGACGACCGCCGAGCCGCGAGCCCCGCCGAGTTCTACGACCACACGCTCGTCCTGTACTCGTACGGCAAGCAGCTCCTCGCCCCGGGCCAGCGAATCGGCTATCTCGGGATCTCGCCCCGGATCCCGGATCGAGCCCCGTTGCGCGAGGCGGCCACCCTCGTCCGGTTCGTGAACAGCTACGGGTTCCCGAACAACACGCTCCAGCGGGCCCTTCCCGAGATCTCGCGCTTGTGCATCGACATGGGCGCCATCCAGCGCCGCCGGGACCGCATGGTCGCGGTCCTCGAGGAGCACGGGTACGAACCGACGACGCCGGAGGGGACGTTCTACATCATGGCCCGCAGCCCCGAACCGGACGACGAGGCATTCGTGGCCCGGATGGCCGCCGAAGACCTATTCATCCTCCCGGGAACCACCGTGATGCTGCCCGGATGGTTCCGAATCTCGCTCACCGCGAGCGACGCGATGATCGAGGCAGCCGCTGAGCGGTTCGCGGCGAAGAGGGTGGGCAACTGACATGTCCCCGAGCGATGTGGTCATTCGGAACGCCACGTACGCAGCGTTCGTGGATCTCGGGCGGGCACCGGGGACGCACGAGGTCGCCGAGCGCCTGGGCGTGGCCACGACCGATGTCCTCGCCGCGTGGCGCCGCCTGCACGAGGGCCACGCCCTCGTCCTCGATGACAACGGGGCGATCCTCATGGCCAACCCGTTCTCGGCGATCGAGACGCCGCATCGTGTCGAAGCGGCCGGAAGGACCTGGTTCGCCAACTGCGGCTGGGACGCGTTCGGGATCGGGGCCGCTCTCGGCGTCGATTGCTCGATCCACACGACCTGTCCCGACTGCAGCGAACGCGTCGACATCGAGGTGCGCGGCGGACGACCCCTCGACGAATCACCGGTCTTCCACGTCCTCGTGCCGGCTCGAGAGTGGTGGACCGACATCCGGTTCACCTGAGGGACCATGCTCGTCTTCCGGTCGGAAGCACACGTCAAGCGCTGGCTCGCCGGCCGTCCCGGCGGAGCCACGATCCCGATCACGAAGCTCGCGGATCTCGCCACGGCCTGGTGGTCGGATCGTCTCGATCCGGACTGGCAGCCGCATGCCCGCGAACAGAATCAGGCCATCCTCGACCGACTCGGCCTCGTCGGCGACTTCTGGCGCCTCGGCTGAAGCGCGCACACGTGGCGAGTACCGTTGGCGGCATGTTTCCGACACCGGACACGGCCCTGACCCACATCCTGGTGGTCGCCGATCCGAAGACGTCGCGCGCCTGGTACACCGACGTCCTGGGCGCGACCGTCTATCGCGAGTACGACACCTCCGTCGTGCTCCAGTTCGGCGACGCGTGGCTGCTGCTGGTGGAGGGTGGGGGACCAAGCCCGGACAAGCCCGGCGTGGTGCTGGAGCCTCCGCGTGACCCGGACCGACGGGACAACCTGTTCACGATCCGCGTGGACGACTGCCAGGCGACGTTCGAGCTCCTCCGGGCGCGCGGTGGCGTCTTCCTGACGCCCCCGGTCGTCAACGGCGCGGAAACGCGCTGCTTCCTCCGCGATCCGGATGGCCACTTGTTCGAGTTGAGCGAGTACCGCCCGACCACCTAGCCGGTTGGCGCTCCGGCGCCGTCCCGGTCAGCGGGTTCGATTGGTTACTTCGACGTGGCCGATGGCGCCGTCAGCACTCGAGGTCTGGGCGTCGATCACGAGTTCGCCGGACGCCGGCACTTCCGTCGACAGGTACGTGACCGTGGTCGTGGTGCCATCCGGATTGACGTCCTTGCGACGTGTGCGGGTCGTGGTGCGGGGTCGGCTCCCGACGACCGAGATCGCGACCTGGTGCGTCACGGTCACGATCGACTGCGATCCATCGCAGGTGTTCGATGTCTCCTCGGTGCCTCGAACATAGCCACTCGCGGCAGCATCGGACTGGCGTCGACCGAAGGCGTAGGTCGTCGGGACGCCGGTGCCGTAGTAATGGATGTCCAGGGCTCCTGGGGAGCCGTCGGGACAGGCAATGTCCTCGTGCGTCGTGGTGCTCAGGAGCAACTGGACCCTGCCCCCGAGATTGTCCCGGTACAGCTCGACGTAGTTTCCGGCCGCGTCCGCGCCGCGGGCATAGTCGATGTTCGTCGGGCCCCCGGTCGTGTCGGCCGAGACCGGCGCGACGAAAGCGACCGAAAGGACGACGAGTCCCGCCATGACACGCGCAATCCGCGACATCGGATTCCTCCACATCCGCCCGCCTGCGGCGGACATCGTGAGCGAGGATCGGGGCCGACGGAGGGAAACGCAATGGGCCGGGCGGATAGGTGGTGCCATCAGTCGACATGGGCGCCTGACGTCACCGCCGCCGGGACGTTGACTTCGGCGCGCTCCTGCCCGCGACCCGCAGGCTCGCCGCCGATCCTGGCCTCAAACGCGATCGAGGAACTCGATGATCCGGTGGGTCATCAGCGCCGCGGACTCGGGGTCCCAGGAGGGCAGGGAGCTGTCCGCGAAGTAGTGCTGGTCGCTCGGGTAGAGGAAGAGCTCCGCGTCCTCGGCCGTCGCCACGATCTCGCGGGCGGCATCCACGTCGCCCTCGTCCATGAAGAACGGATCGGCGCAGGCGCCGTGGATCTGGACCGGGACGCCATCGGGCCACGGGCCGATGGCCCACTCGCCGGTGATCGGCAGGCAGGAGTAGCACAGGACCGCCCCTCGAGCGCCGGCACGCGTCTGCGCGAGCCGCTGGGCGACCATCACGCCGAACGAGAAACCGATATAGACCACGCCCTCCGGCAGGGCGTCGGCGGCCCGCAGGCCGCGTTCCGTGACGGCATCGAAGCCCTGCCCCTGGAGGAACGCCATCCCGTCCGGGATCGAATCGAACGTCCGTCCATCGAACAGGTCCGGAGTGTGGACGGTGTGCCCGGCGGCCCGCAGGGCGTCAGCGAACGCGATGACCCCCGGCGTCAGGCCCTGGGCGTGGTGGAAGAGCAGGACTTCAGCCATCGGAACCTCCGGAAAGGGCAGCCAACCCGGCAACCGCACTACGTTCGTCCGCCCAACGGTACCAAGATCGATGAGGACGCCTCGTTGGTGGGCACCTGCCGCCATGATGGCTGCGGCGAGGCGGTCCACCGCCCGCACCCCAGCGAGTACGCTCACGATCGACGTCATGGAGCGCGAAATGAGGAGCCGGCCATGCCTGGAACGTCGGGGAGGGTCACGAAGGCTCGGCTGCAGCGTCTGTCGGGGTGGTTCGGCGGGGACGTGATCACAGCCGGCAGCAAGGGTTATGACGACGCACGTCGCGTCTGGAACGCGATGTACGACCGGCGACCGGCGCTGGTCCTGCGGCCGGCCGGCGCCGCGGACGTCGCGACGGCGATCCGATTCGGGCGTGAGCATGACCTCGCCATCGCCATCAAGAGCGGTGCCCATAGCGCCGCCGGCCATTCATCGATCGATGACGGGCTGGTCATCGACCTGTCGCTCATGCGAGGGGTCACGGTCGATCCGATCGCGCGCACAGCCCGCGTCAACGGCGGCGCGCTGCTGGGCGAGATGGACATCGCCGCCCAGGCGTATGGGCTCGTCTGCCCGGTCGGGGTCATCGGCCACACGGGGGTGGCCGGTCTGACACTGGGCGGTGGGATCGGTCGTCTCCAGCGGCATTACGGGCTGACCATCGACAGCCTGCGTGCCGTCGAGCTGGTGACCGCCGATGGGCGGACCGTTCGCGCGACGGAGGCCGACGAGCCGGACCTGTTCTGGGGCCTTCGCGGGGCGGGCCCGAATTTCGGGGTCGCGACGGCGTTCGAGTTCGACCTGCATCCGTTCGGACCACTCCTGCATCGCGGGTTGGCGATCTACCGGGGCAGCCAGGTTCGCGACGTGTGGGCGATGGTCGACGAGTACGGGCGAGCGGCGCCCGAGGCAGTCGCGCTGATCATGGCCATCGCCCGGGCCGAGCCCGCGGAGGAGTACCCGCCATCCGTGGCCGGCGAGCCGATCGTGCTGGTGGCCTACAACCACAGCGGGGACGCCGCGGCCGTCGAGGCCGACACGGCGCCGCTGCGGGCGGGGCCCGAGCCGGTGTCGCTGACGTCTGGCAGCCAGCCGTATCTCGAGGTCCAGACCGCCAACGACCTCGCGATGGGCTGGGGCCATCGCTCGTGGATCCTCGGTAGCTACGCCGATGACCTCCGGCCCGATGTCCTCGATGCCCTCGTGGACCACGTCGCGGACGCCCCGACCGGGGCATCGATCTCGGCGTCCCTCCAGGGTAGCGCCATGGCGCGGTTCGC
>SCTE01000417.1 GCA_004298915.1 Chloroflexota bacterium
AGACCAGGACGAGCTACTTCTACAGCAACGGCTTTGCGCCGTTCGGCAAGACCTGGGGCGGCGTCTTCCCGCCGACTGCGATCTGCTCCCCCGCCCCGCCGCCGACGTGCGACCCCGGGACTTCGTTCGATCCCCTGGCGACGCTGGACCCGCTCGGTTCCCCGCTGCCGACGCCATGCATCCAGCCCACGCCAGGACCGACCAAGCCGGGCAACGGCGGCGGCAAGCCGACGCCGTCACCGTCGCCGCTGCCGTCGATCCCGTTACCGGTCCCGGGCCAGACGCCCGCACCCAGACCGAGCCCGCGTCGGCCGCGCCGCCTGGTCCGACGCGCCCGCACGACCCAGGCCTGAGGCGCGGCCCCGCGTCACGAGCGGATCGGTGGCGACTGCCCCGGCCGGCGCGGCACTCAGCCGAGGCTGACGATCGTCGCTCCGTCGCCGCCTTCTCCACGCCCGCCCGGGCGCACGTCGCCGGCCAGCGGGTGCGCCGCGGCGGCTGCACGAACCGCATCCCGCAGGGCGCCGGTGCCCATCCCATGCACGACGGTCACCCTCGGCAGCGCCGCCAGGGACGCGTCGGAGAGGTAGCGATCCAGCGCTTCGAGCGCCTCGTCAACGCGGGCGCCGCGCAGGTCCAGCGAGCTCGGGACGACGCGCGCGCGCGTTGAGGCGAGATCGAATCCGGACGGCGTCGTGCCCGGCGACGGTGCTCCCCGAGGCCCGCGCGCCTCGTCCGCCTTCGGCTCGGGCTGGAGCGCATCAGTCAGCTCCTCGACCGGGACCCGGACCCGGATCGAACCCGATGCGAGGCTGGCGACTCGACCATGCCGTTCGAGGGCCACGATCCGGCCCTCCCAGCCCCCGGATCGACTTCGCGCGCGATCGCCCACCGCCCAGACGCGATCGGGGTCGGCAGGCTCGATCCGGGGCTCCGGGGACGCCTCGTCGAGGTCGGGCATCGCGGCCACGCCCGCCTCGATCCGCTCGAGGGCGGCGTCAAGGGCCGGCGCCGCCAGCTGGCCACGTTCGAGGGTCTCGCGCAGGGCCTCGACCTCGGCGCGAACACCCGCCAGCAGGCGCTCCGCCTCTTCGCGGGCGATCCGCACCCCCACCGCGCGCTCATCGCGAGCCCGGCGGCGTTCCTGGTCGGCGACTCGCAGCGCCTCAGCGGCCCGGGCATCGGCCGCGCGAGCGTTGGCCAGGGCATCGGTCGTGGCCCCCTCGGTCTCGCGGATCTGGGCGAGCGTGGCCTCGAACGAGCGCTGGGCGTCCGTCAGCCTCGATCGCGCATCCTCGACCACAGCCGCCGGCAGCCCCAGTCGCTCGGCGATGGCGAAGGCCTGCGACCCACCGGGCAGGCCGATCGTCAGCCGATACGTCGGGCTGAGCGTCTTGAGGTCGAACTCGACGGCCGCGTTGGTCGCGCCCGGGGTCGTGTGGGCGTAGGCCTTCAGTTCGGCATAGTGCGTCGTGGCCGCCACGAGCGCGCCGGCGCGGATGAAGTGGTCGAGCAGCGCCTGGGCCAGGGCGGAACCCTCGGTCGGATCCGTGCCCGCGCCGAGCTCGTCGAGCAGGACGAGGGTGCCGGGCCCGGCGACGCCCACGATCCGGATGATCGAGCGGAGGTGGCCCGAGAACGTGGACAGCGACTGGGCGATCGACTGCTCGTCGCCGATGTCGGCGAACACGTCGTTCAACACCGGCAGGCGGCTGCCCGGAGCCGCCGGGACGTGGAGACCGGCCTGGTGCATCAGGACGAGGAGTCCGAGCGTCCGGAGCGTCACGGTCTTGCCGCCGGTGTTCGGCCCGGTCACCACGAGCGCGCTGAACCCGTCGCCGAGATGGACGTCGATCGGGACCACGCGGCCGGTGAGGCCCGGGTGGCGGGCCGACAGCAGCACGATCTCCCGGCCGGTGGCCGCGTCCGCGCGGCTGGCCTGCAGGTCGGCCGCGAGGGCGGCCTTGGCCGCCCAGAAGTCGAACGTCGCCAGGCCCGTGAGCGTTTCCCGCAGCGGGTCGGCGTGGACGGCGACGAGGGCGGAGAGCTCGTCGAGGATCCGTCCGACCTCCTCGGCCTCGGCAAGGATGGCCTCCCGCCAGACGTTGCCGAGCTCGACGATCACGAGCGGCTCGATGAATAGCGTCTGGCCGGACCCCGACGCGTCGTGGACGATGCCCTTGACCCGGCTTCGGGCGTCCGCCCGGACCGGAACCACGTAGCGCCCATTGCGCAGGGTCACGATGGGTTCCTGGAGCGCGCTGCCGATGTCCGACGTCACGAGCGTGTCCAGGCGTCGCCGGAGGCGGTCGTAGGCGATCCGGACGGCATTGCGCAGCGGTCCGAGCTTCGGGGACGCGGTGTCGAGCAGCTCCCCGGCGGGATCGAATGCCCGGGCGAGCGTCGCCCGCAGCGAGGGCAGCGGATGGAGCCGGCCGGCGAGTTCACGCAGTAACGGGCGCCGATCCTCGGCGAGCACGAGCCGCAGGCGCGTCGCCGCCTCGATCGTGTCGGCCAGCTCGAGGAACTGGGCGGGCTCCAGGCGACCGCCCCGGGTCGCCCGATCGACCCACGGGCCGATGTCATGCGCCCCGCCGATCCCGACTCCGGGCCGCTCCTCGATGAGGGCCCGGGCCTGGTCGGTCTCGTCGAGCGACCGCGCCACGATCACCGGCTCGGCACTCGGCTCGAGGGCCTCGGCCAGGCGCCGGCCGGGCCCGAACGACGTGTGTGCAGCGAGCCGTTCCCGGATCAACGGGAATTCGAGCAGCTCCTGCGAGCGCTGGTCCATGCTCGGCTCAGTCGCTGGCCGGAGCCCGGGGCCCCGACACCGATGGGTTGCCGGCGATCAGGACGCGCCACGCAATGGCATGCCAGGGCGGCGCCGCGTAGCCGACCCCGATCCGCGGCGTCCGGACAATCGATGCCGGATCCACGACCGCGCCGGACGCCAGCGTCAGCGGGCCATCCGCGGCGCACAGGTCCGTCCCGCTGAACGACCGATCGATCTCGAAGGCGGCGCACAGGCGGCCTGGACCGGTCGCGAGCCGGTGGCCTGGTTGGTCTCCGCCTGGTCGGGCGCCGGCCGTTGCACGGGCGAACGCGCTCGAGGCGCCTCGCCTGGCCTCGCGGGCCGCCGCACGGCGCGCGAGGCCGGTCCGCATCACGTCGAGACCGGCCACGGGTTCGACCGCCCGGATCAGGACCGCCGAGGCCGCCCCATCGGGACCGGTGACCACGTTGAGACAGTCGTGCATGCCGTAGACAAGGT
>SCTE01000418.1 GCA_004298915.1 Chloroflexota bacterium
CATCCCGCGACTCTGTCGCGTCGCGCTCCTGACGCCGCTCATCGATCGCCTTCCGCGCCGTGCGAGAGGCGATCGTCCACGTTCAGCGCGAGGGCACCGGCCGCTGGCGGCGGACGACACCGCGAAGGTCGAGATCCGCGCGCAGGGCGCGAGCCGAGGCAACGAGCTCGGGATCGTGCGAGATGGTCCGGGCCAGCCAGTCGATGTAGCTCGGCTCGAAGGCCGCGATCTCTCCGAGCGTGTGCCCGTGAAACTTGCCGAAGTCGATCGGATGGGCCCGGGCCACCTCGATCGCCGGCAGCGGCGCCGGCCGGTACCGGGGATCGCGGCCCCTGGCCAGCGGCCCGTTCGGCTGCGACGCCCTCCGCGGCTCGCGATCCAGCCGCTCGCCGCGATAGGGCTCCTGCCCGGGCAGCGATCCCGGTGGGCCGGATCGCTCGTTGCGGGGCCGAAACGTTCCCGACGTATCCAGGCGACTCGTCACGGGACGCGTCGGGCGTTCGGGCGGCGGACCTGCCCGCCGGGCATCGCCGCGCGAGCCGGGCCCGCGGTCGCCACCTCCGGGCCGTCCGGACTGGAGTTCGTCGTACGCCCGGTTGATCTCGGCCATGCGACGCGTCGCCACGCGGGCTGCCGCCTGATCGGATCCGGCGACATCGGGGTGGTGCACGCGCGCCAGCTTCCGCCACGCCGCCTTGATGGTTGCCTGGGACGCATCGGGGGGCACCCCGAGGACGACATGCGGATCGCGTCTTGCCACGTCCCGAGTGTATCGGGCCGTCGCCCTTGACAGGCAGGGGGTCGGCGGCGTCCCCTTGTAGGCGTGACCTCCAGGACGAAGCTCCGGCTCGCAGGCATCGCGACGGCCGCGGTGGCAGCCCCCATCGCCGCTGCCCTGCGATTCGCCCACGTCTATCGCCGAAGGGCCGGGCATCCGCGACCCCACCCGCCGACCTCGGATCCGTCGGCCTTCGGGATGACGTTCGAGGATCGCGTCGTCCGGACCGCCGACGGGCTCGACCTGCCTGCGTGGTGGATCCCCGCCGCGGGTCAGAACGCGGCACCGGCCGTCGTGCTCGTGCACGGCTGGGAATCGGCTCGCCACCGAACGTTGCCCAACGCGCAGTTCCTGCATGCCATCGGGTACCACGTCCTGACCCTCGACGTCCGCGGGCACGGCGCGAATCCGGCCGAGTCGCTCCCCGTGAGCGCGGGTGAATTCGGAGCCGACGCGCTGGCTGGCGTAGAGGCAGCCCTCGCCGACCCAACGGTGACCGCCGTGGCCGTGCTCGGGCACTCGATGGGCTCCGTCGGGGCGGCACTGGCTGCCGCGGCCGAACCCCGGGTCGCCGCCGCGATCCTGACCGCGACGCCGGCCGACCCGTACCGCATGACCCGCCAGACGTTCCGGCTCGCGCACATCCGCCTCCCGGACCCGATCGCCGTTCCACTCGCCTGGCTGACCACGCGGGTCTATCTCCGGCCGCGCCGGCGATCGCCGCGCGAGATCTCGGCCTCGGCCGCCATTGCGCGGTATG
>SCTE01000419.1 GCA_004298915.1 Chloroflexota bacterium
ATGCCGTCCAGGTCATCCAGGACCGGGTGGCCGAGCAGCGGACGCTCGAGACGATGCTCGCCGTGCTGCTCATCGGCGGGCTCGTCGTCGTGCTGGTCGCGTTCGGGTTTGGCGCCGTGTACGCCCGGCGCGCGCTGGTGCCGATCCGCGAATCGCTGACCACGCAACGCGCCTCGCTGCGCCGGCAGCGCGAATTCGCCGCCGACGCGAGCCACGAGCTGCGGACCCCGCTGACCGTGATCCGGAGCAGCGTCGACTACCTGCGGCGACACGGCAGCGAGCCGGTCGAGGTCGTCGGCACCGCGCTCGAGGACATCGACGAGGAGGTCGGGCATATGACCTCGATCGTTGAGGACCTGCTGCTGCTGGCGCGCTCGGATTCGGGGGCGGTCGAGCTCGAGCACGTGCCTGTCGACCTGGGCGACGTCGCGGCCGACGGCGCGTCCGCGCTCGGCAAGCCGGCGACCGATCGGGGCGTCCGGGTCGAGGTCGATCCGCAGCCGGCGGTCGTGTCCGGCGATCCCGCGCGGCTGCGGCAGCTGGTGATGATCCTGGTCGACAACGCCATCCGGCACAGCCCAACTGATGGGCGAGTGGCCGTCGAGGTGCGCAGCGATCCCGCCGGCGCCTCGCTGACCGTCGAGGACGACGGGCCAGGCATCCGGCCCGAGGACCTGCCCCACCTGTTCGAGCGGTTCTACCGGGCGAATGGCGCACCTGGCGGCGGGACCGGGCTTGGCCTGGCTATCGCGGCCTGGATCGTGGATCGACATGGCGGCCGGATCGAGGTCGCCAACCGGGACGAAGGCGGGGCGCGGTTCGTGGTCCACCTGCCCATCGCCACGACGAGCGGGGCGGGCTGAGCGGGGCGCCCCGCGCCGCGCCTCAGTCGCCGCGAACCAGGTAGCGCTCCATGTTCGACGTCCACACGACGCGATCATCCTTGGTGATCGCGAGCGCCGCGTACTCCGGCCGGGACGCCAGCCAGCGCAACCCGTCGAGCCCCATCACGAACAGGGTCGTGGCATAGGCGTCCGTGAACGCCAGCGCCGGCCCGACCACGGTGACGCTCCGAAGGCCGGCCGGCGCGATGCCCCGATCGCGCGGGTCGCGGATGTGGTCGCCGCGCTCATAGCTGCCGGACGTCGCAATCGCCCGGTCGGAGACGGCCAGCACGGCTGCCACGCGGTCGGCGCGGTCGGGATGGCGGATCCCGACACGCCAGGGCCGGCCCAGCCCGGCCGACCCGCGGGCCACGATGTCGCCGCCGGCGTTCACCCAGTAGTTCCGGGCACCCTCGCTGTCGAGGATCCAGGCGGCCTCCTCGATGGCCCAGCCCTTCACGTAGCCGGATGGATCGGGGCGTCCGTCCGGGCGGTGCCGGCGGGCGTCGAAGGCGCCATCGGTCATGAGGGCCAGGTGGTCGCACGCCGCCAGAACGTGACGCAGGTCCGGGCTGACGTCGGTCTCGGCGATGTCGCCCCTGGCCAGGCGGCTCACCTCGCTGTCCTCGCGGTACGGGCTGAACCGCTCGTCGACCGCGCGGAGCCGGTCGAAGAACCGGTCGAGGACGTCGTCGGGGACCAGCGGTGGACGAACGGCGACGCTGACGGTCGTGCC
>SCTE01000578.1 GCA_004298915.1 Chloroflexota bacterium
ATCGACAGAGGCAGCAGTGCTCGAGAGGACGACGACATTCTGTAGATTTAGATACATCGTACATGCTCTCATAAATGAAACGCGTATATGGTTGGTCAAAGCCTCCCCCGGAAAAACGGGGTGCTCGATACGTCCTCCCGCCAAGCAAGCATCTACACCCCGCGATCCCAAGTATTGATCTGCGTTGTTTCTGTCCGCCCGTCTATGACCAAGGGCAACTAGGATCTTGTACCGCTAACGCGATCTGCGGTGACCACGAATTCTGCCAAATCAAGCAACAACATGCCGCGCCCTGGACCCCAAGCCGCCTGTTCTTGTATTATAACGAGCGCGCACTAGAGGGAGACGTCCCCGCAGATGCTGGAGCATGCATACACGACGGTATCACGTCGTTAAACACAAAAGGCGTCTGTAGCGAATCAAGCTGGCCGTACGACGTCTCGAGCTTTGCAACGCAGCCACCCGCGGCGTGCTACAGCGAGGCATTGCGTCACAAGAGCCAAACGTACGTCTCACTGACGCAGACATTGGACAATCTAAAGGCATGCTTGTCGAGCGGGTACGCCTTCGTGTTTGGCGTTGTCGTTTATTCGTCCTTTGAGAGCGAGCATGTCGCGACCACCGGCATCGTACCCATGCCCGACGCTACAAACGACAAACCAATCGGTGGTCAC
Source organism: Chloroflexota bacterium (assembly GCA_004298915.1). Taxonomy (GTDB): domain Bacteria; phylum Chloroflexota; class Limnocylindria; order Limnocylindrales; family CSP1-4; genus UBA5189. The sequence continues at coordinate 675 of SCTE01000578.1, forward strand.
GCGATGATGTGCGTTGGCTACGACGACGCGAAGCAAATGTTTCTTGTGCGCAATTCGTGGGGGTCTGGATGGGGGCTGAACGGCTATTGCTGGATGCCGTACGCTTATTTGACGAGTCCGGAACTAACAAACGACGTGTGGTGCGTTTCAAAAATTATTGACGATTAAAGCAAAATGCCATACGCGATACAACGCCGCTCGCGAAATCACAACAACAATTCATCATAAAACAACGTACGAACTGTATACGGGCGATCAGCCCCCGACGCCGTCACCGCCGCCTCGTTCTCCAACACATACGACACTTCTCGACGCAATGCCTCCAGCCGCTCGAGCCACTCGGCCTCCGATTTCTTCTTCACCTTCACGAAGCCGTCCTTGTTGTACGCCCAGCAGCTCGGAACGCTCTTGCCGTTTGCGTTCTTGTACTGATCGGGGTTAAACCGTATCACGTACAGATGTCGACCGCCATACGCCGACCAGAGCTCGTGGAGTCGTTTAGTCTCGCATTCGACCCCGTAGGTCGCGTGCTGCAGCTCGTCAATTTCGATGGCGAGCACGCAGTATCCAACGTCAATGACAGCGTCGACCTTTCGGCGCGAGCAGCTTCCGGGCGGAGTCTGATTAAACTGGATCGTGCATCTGTCGCCAAATGACTGCTTTAAGAACGCGAAAACGTTCAGTTCCTTGGTGTGATAGTTCTTTTGGACACTGACGAGTGCACGCTCTGGGTGTGCGTGAATGAAATGCATGAGGCACAACTTGTCGTACTTGTTTGTGCTAACATGAACGTTGCACCCGTCGGCGATGCAACGCTTGCCTGTGACGTCGACAGCCCCTGGTGGTGCGCATGGCTTACACCACTTGCCCACTGTTTGGTCGGGCATGTTCCAGAAAGGTTGCGTCGAGCACTTTTTGCCGTCCTTGCCAGCGCAACGCCTGTTTTTAACATCAACGGCCCCCGGTGGTGCGCATGTCTTGCACCATTTGCCGACCGTCTGATCGGGCATGTTCCACTTGGGTTGTTTTGAGCATGTGTTGCCGTCTGTACCGACACAACGCCTGCTGCGGACATCGACCATTTCCGGTGTCTTGTGTTCTGCACAACGACATGGTGGTTGACCTTTAAGAGCGAAGTATGCTTCTTTTGGACGTCCGTTCTTTCCTGCGGTGCATTGTTGCACTCCGTTTCCTTTGCAGAGAGTCATTCTTTTCTTTCTAAACACGCGCCTTAAATTGAACAACAGTGCACTACCGACTTGGCGAGTCGCTTTGTTCAGTGAGCGTTATGTCGTTCAGTTGCCGTCTGATTAC
>SCTE01000420.1 GCA_004298915.1 Chloroflexota bacterium
CGGGGTCGAGGAGGGGTCGGTTCATCTCCCGAACGGCTTCGCGGATCCGGGCGGGCACGCGGGTCGTCGGCTGTCCGACCCCGTCGACCCAGATCCGGACCTCCAGGTCGAGCTGCGTCTCGACGTCGCCCGCCGTCTCGGCCGCGTCGGCAGCCTCGAACATCGTCATCTCCTCGGCCGATGTCTCGCCGTCGAACCCGCCGATCCCGCCGCCCACCCACACGAATCCGGCGGCCCGCTCCGGCGATTCGAGGATCGTGTCGAGCGCGATCATCGCGCCGCGCGAGTTGCCCACGAGGACGGCACGCCCGACGCCCGTCGCATCGAGGACGGCTCGGAGGTCCTCGCGATTCGAGTACTCGATGTCGTCGGTCACCGAGGATCCATAGCCCCGGCAGTCATACCGGATCACCCGATGGCCCGCAGCCGCAAGGAACGGAACCAGGTCATCCCAGGCCCGCAGGTCGGCGATGCCCGCGTGGATCAGCAGGATCGGCGGGCCGTCCCCATCGATGGCGACGTTGAGGTGGCCTCCGGGAACCGGGATCAGTCGGGTGGTTGTCGGCACCGGGCCATGCTACCGGCTAGCATCCGCACCCATGCTCCTGCTCGTTGACCTCGACGGCGTCGTCTACCGCGGAACCGATCCGGTCCCGGGTGTCGCCGCGCTCCTTGCCGAGCGTGCCGCCCTGGGCGACGACGTCGTCTACGTGACGAACAACTCGATGCACTACCGGGCCGACTACGTGACGCGTCTCGCCGCGCTCGGCGCTCCGGTCACGGCCGATCGCGTGATCAGCGCCCCGCGAGCGACCGCGCTGTATGTCACCGAGCACGAACCGTCGATCCGGCGGGTGCTGACCGTGGGGGCATCGGGGCTGGATCGCGAGGTGCGCGACGTCGGCCTCGAGGTGGTCACCTCGGGCTATGCCGCCGAACGGATGGCGAAGGAGGGTCTCGATGGCTGGGCCGCGGCCGGGCACCCCGATGCCGTGATTGCCGGCCTCGACCCGCAGCTGACGTACCTGCGAATCGCCGCAGCCGTGGACTGCATCCGTGCCGGGGCCCGGTTCATTGCCACGAACCGCGACCCGACCTATCCGACCGAGCGCGGGTTGCGACCAGGCGCCGGCAGCGTCATCGCCGCGATCGAGGCGGCGAGCGGGGTTTCGCCGCTCGTGATCGGCAAGCCCGAACCGTTGCTGCTTGAGGAAGCGGCACGCGCCGTCGGTGGCGATCCGCGCGATGCCGTCGTCATCGGCGACGGGCTGCTCACCGACATTGCTGCCGCGCGTGCGGTCGGGGCTCGAAGCGTGCTGATGCTGACCGGGGTCTCGACCCGTGCTCACGTAACGGCGCTGCCAGTTGATCAGCGCCCGACCGCGATCGCCGAGGACGCGGACGAGCTCAGGGCCGCCCTGGTTGCGATGGCCGAGGTCTGAGCGGCGGTCCGGGCCACACGCCGGGGCTGAGCGGCGGACGCGGGCCGCACGCCGCGGCCGCCCGCCGCAGGCTGAGCGGCGGACGCGGGCCGCAGGCTGAGCGGCGGACGCGGGCCGCACGCCGCGGGCTGGGCGCTCCGTGCCGCGCCTGAGGCTCCGCCGCGCCGGGCCGAGCTGGCCGCGGGCCCGGCGCCGAGACCGAGCCCGCGCGCTGGGCCGAGCTCAGGCGCCGCGCGATCCTGCCAAACGGCCATCCCCGGAACACTGGGCACGAAGCACGGTACGCGTCACGCGTCCCGGGTGGCCCGCCACGCACGAAATCCCTGCCTCGGCCCGGCGAAGGCGACCAATTCCGGCCAAATCAAGCTGATCTGCTTGCCCAAGTGTCCACCCATGACCGTTTGGCAGGAAATTCGCCGGTTGGCAGGAAATTCGCCGGTTGGCAGGAAATTCGCCTGTTGGCACCACTCCACCGCCGCGTGGTCCGCCGCGCAATCAAGCCGGCGCGCCGCGCTCATGCAGCCGCCGGACCGGAGAGCATCGCGCCGCGTGATTCGGAACCGGGAACCCTATCCGCCGTGCTCGCCTAGCCGACTCCGAGCTCGGGGATCCCGCCTGCCCAGGCATCGAATGCCGCGCGTAGGGGGGCGAGGGTCGGCTCGTCCGCAAACGCCACGTCCAGCGCGAAGCGGTCGATGGCCCAGAGCTCGGGCAGGCTGAGCCCGATCCGCTCGACCGCGTTCCGGTACTCCTCGGAAAGTGTCAGGTCGCTGACCGTGAGGTCGTCCGTGTTCAGGGTGACGGGGTTGCCGGCACGGTACAGCCGCGCCAGCGGGTGATCGGCAACGGACGGGACGATCGTGGCCTGGGCATTCGAGGTCGGGCACAGGTCGAGGCATATCGCCCGGTCGCGCAACTCGGCCATGAGCTCCGGGTCGTCCGCCGCCCCGGGGCCATGGGCGATCCGTTCCGGGTTCATGACCAGCGCTCGCCGGACCTGGGCCGCGCCGCCCCACTCGCCCGCATGGAGCGTGATTCGGAGGCCACCGGCGCGGGCCGCATCGAAGGCCCGGGCGGCGACCGTCGGATCGGGGAAGCGCGCCTCGGGTCCGGCGAAGTCCCAGCCGGTCAGGCCCCGGTCCAGGAATCGCGCGGCGGTCTCGGCGAGGGTCACGTTCCCTTCGGGATCGTGCGATCGCAGAGCCGTGCAGATGAGCCGCTCGGGCCGCCACCGCG
>SCTE01000421.1 GCA_004298915.1 Chloroflexota bacterium
GATAAGCGTTCGGCGGTCACGGTGCCTGGATAGATTTGACCGGCGCCTCAGGATTGGATTGGCCAGTGTCCCTGTCGGAGGTGTTGGTGTTTTCCGAGCAGGCTTTCGACGAGAATGAACTCCTGGACGGTCCATCCGATCGGTTCGATTGTCATTTCCGGTGCGTCGCCGAAGTCGTAGGATAAGGTGACGTGAGGGGTGAAGGCCGGTTCGACCCAGCGGCGGAGTCCTGCCTTGATGAGAGCATCGCCGAGCGTTTTCCGGAACTGCCTTAATGCCGTCGATCCGTCTGAGGATCTGAGCAGAAATTGCCCTTTGGTTCCGCCGATGCGATCGAAGACGACCTCGAAAGGTGTCATTCTGACTGTCGCTGCGGCGGCTTGAGCGGTCGGCAGCAAGCTCGGCGGGATCTGATCGACGAAGTCTCCCAGGTGATGGAGCGTGAGGTGTAGGCGGTCGGGATCGACAGGCTTGCCAAGCATGATCCCGTCACGGCGCAGTTGGGTCATCAGCCTTGTCAGACTTTCGGCGGCGTGGGCATCCGGCCAGAGGCCAAAGAACAAGCGATGTCGCGGGCGGTCGTCGAAGGCTTCACCGAATGTTAGCTGCCGCGAGGGCTGTACCCTGTCGATCACGGCCTCTTCCACGGCATCAACTCGCCGAGCCAGCCCATCGCACCTTGGATGACATCGTGGAGCATCTTGAGGTTGGTATCGACAGGAACATCCACCCTGCGCCAGATGAAAGGGTCGGTATCGGCAAGCGCGATGTGCAGGCGAGCGATGATCTCGGTCATGCCACCATGCTTACGGGCGCGTTTACGGCTGTCCAGTTCCAGGGCATGAGCTCGTCCCAGCGCGAGGCTGGCCACCCGCTGGCGATCTTCTCGATGACATCGGCGATGTAGGTCTGCGGTTCGATGCCATTGAGCTTGGCTGTCTCGATCACCGAATAGATGGCGGCGGCACGCTCGCCGCCCGCCTTCGAACCGGCGAACAGCCAGTTCTTCCGCCCGATGGCGATGGAGCGCATGGCGCGTTCGGCGATGTTGTTGTCGATCTCGGCTGCGCCCTCGCCCATGAAGCGGGTGAGCGCCTGCCAACGCTTGCGGCCATAGGCGAGCGCTTTGGCCATTGCCGACTTGGGCGAGAGACGGCGCAGGGCATCGTCGATGGCGAGGCGCAAGTCTTCGATCAACGGCCTGGTGTGCTGCTGCCGGTGCTGGCGGCGGACATCGGGCGGCTGCCCTCTGATATCGGCCTCGTGCCGGTAGAGCACCGCGATCCGTTCGAGCAGATCGCTGGTCAGCGGCGTTGGACTGGTCTGATGGTTCTCGAATATCTTGCGCCGGAAATGCGCCCAGCAGGCGACCTCCTGAATACGGCCCCCGGCATAGAGCTTGTCGTAACCGGCATAGCCATCGGCCTGAAGGAGGCCGGTGAAGTGCTTGAGCTCGGTCTGCGGATGGATGCCGCTGCGGTCTGGCGTGAACCGATACCAGACCAGTGCCGGGCCACTCGCGCCCGATGCCCGGTCATCGACGACATAGGTCCATAGCCGCGCCTGCGCGGCCTTGCCCTTGCCCGGCACCAGCATCGGCACCGGCGTATCGTCGGTATGGATCTTGGCGGCCCTGAGGCCTTCCTCGCGGATGCGGCTGACGATGGGATCGAGCAGGGCGGCGGCCTGTCCGGCCCAGCCCGCCAGGGTCGAGCGGTCGAGATCGATGCCCTGCGCCGCCATCATCTCGGCCTGGCGGTAGAGTGGCAGATGATGATCGAACTTGGCGACCACGATGTGGGCCAGCGTGGCGAAGCTTGCCTTGCCTCGGGCGATCGCCTTCACCGGGACCGGGGCCTGGACGATCTTCTCGCACGAGCGGCAGGAGTAGTTGGGCCGCACGGTGCGGATGACGCGCCACTGCACCGGGGCCACGTCGAGCATCTCGTCGCTGGCCTGTCCGAGCGGACGCAATGCACTGCCGCAGTCGGGGCAGATGCAAGTGCCTGTCTCCGGTTCGAGGCGGCGTTCGATGCGCGGCAGATGGCCGGGCAGGCTGCGCACCGGCGGCGCCCGATCTGCCCGCTCCGCCACAGTCGCGGACACGGCGGCCACTTCGGCCTCCCCTTCGAGTTCTTCTAGCGCCAACTCCAACTGCTCGATCTGGAGCGACAGCTTCTCCGACGACTGGCCGAAGGTCATCCGCCGGAGTTGGGCAAGCTGGAAGCGAAGCGTCTCGATCAGCGTGTCGCGAACCGCCAGAGCGGCTTCCAGCTCGGCGATCCGGGCGTCCTTGTCGAGGGCGGGGGAGGCTTGTTCCGACACGGCGATCCACTAGCAGAATCTCCTCGCTGATGCCAGAAAAACCACGAGAATCCGGGGATTTTTATCCCGCCAGTAGCGGCTCTGTCGTGCGCTCGGGCCGACGCCAGTCGATGCCCTCCAGCAGCATCGACAGCTGCGCCGAGGTCAGGCTGACCTTGCCCGTCTTCGTCGCCGGCCAGACAAAACGACCACGGTCCATCCGCTTGGAGAACAAGCACAGCCCCTGGCCGTCGTACCACAGCAGCTTGACCAGATCGCCGCGCTTGCCCCGAAACGCGAACAGCGCGCCGGAATGCGGTGACTGTTCCAGCACCTGCTGCACCAGTACCGCCAGACCATCAAAGCCCTTGCGCATATCGGTCGCACCGCAAGCGAGGTAAATCCGCGCCCGGCTTGTGCCAGCGAAGCCGGGGAGCGGCAGCGATATCATTGGCCGAGCACGCCGAGCACCCGCGCCAGCGCATTGGCATCGACCGTCGCATCCACCGTCAGACGCACGCCCGAGGGCAGATCGATCCCGATCTGGCTACAGGCTCCCGGCAGAGACGGTGCCGGCGCCGCAGCGATGGCTGGCCCGGCAACCTCGACCTCGGCAAACACGGGTAGGGCCGGAACCCTGATCCCGGTCAGTGCGCCCGACATCGCCTGCCGCCGCCAGCTATATAGCTGGCCGCTGCCCACCTCATGCCGCTCGCAGGCCGAGCGAACCGATCCACCCGAGCCAAAAGCATCGCGCAAAATCGCCAACTTCTGCTCCACCGTCCAGCGCCGACGGCCAGACACCCGGCCAACGATCTCGATCCGAGTAGTCATACGAGTGGTCGTATGAC
>SCTE01000422.1 GCA_004298915.1 Chloroflexota bacterium
GTCCGGGCGATCGCCCCGCCTGGCGCGCGGCCGGCGATCGTGCCGATCACCGTCGACCTGTCGGCCGAGGCGCTGAACGCGATCGGCGCCGTGCTCGATGCCGATGCCATCCAGCTGAGTGGTCGCGAGCCGGCGACCGTCATCGCCGAGGTCGATCGGCCGGTCTGGAAGGTCCTCCACCTGCCTGCCGGCAGCAGCGAGAGCGGCGCCGACAGCAGCGGGAACGGCAGCGGCGCGAACGCCGGCGGCGCGAACGGCGGCGGCGCGAACGGCGGCGGCGCGGCACCCGCCTCGCACGCGGTCGCCGTGGTCGCTTCGGCGCGCGGGTACCTCGCCGCGGGTGCCGCCCGGATCATGCTCGACACGGCGGGCGGTCCCCATCCGGGCGGCACCGGGGTCCGGGTCGATGCCGAACTGGCGGGAGCCGTGGCGCGCGAGGTCCCGGTGATCCTGGCCGGTGGCCTCAACCCGGCGAGCGTCGGACCCGCGCTGCGAGCGGCCGCCGTCGTCGGGGTCGACGTGACCTCGGGTGTCGAGGCGCAGCGGATCCCGGGTCGCCGTCCGACGAAGGACCCGCTGAAGGTGGCACTGTTCGTGAAGCGCGCCCGCGCGGCGAGGATCGATCGGCCGAACCTCGCCGTACGTCCGACCCCGGTCCATGCCGGCCTGCTCGAGGTCGATGCCCACGGGCGATGGGGGATGGAGCGCGACTTCGGCGGCCGGTACGTGCCCGAGACCCTGATCGGCGCCCTCGAACAGCTCGAGGATGCCTACGACGCCATCCGGCACGACCCGCGGTTCTGGTCGGACCTGAACGAGCTCCTCGGGCGATTTGCCGGGCGACCCACGGCCCTGTACCGGGCGGATCGGCTGGCCGAGGCGGTCCACGCGGAAGCGATGCGCCTCGCCGCCCTGCCGAAGCCCGGCCGTCCGCGCGGGCCCTCGGGCCACTGGGCCCCGGCGCCCCCGCCGATCCGCCTGTACCTGAAGCGCGAGGACCTCGCGCACACCGGTGCCCACAAGATCAACAACGCGCTCGGCCAGGCGCTCCTCACCCGCCGGTTGGGCAAGTCCCGGGTCATCGCCGAGACCGGCGCCGGGCAGCACGGCGTGGCCACCGCCACGGCCTGCGCCCTGCTCGGGCTGCCGTGCGTCGTGTTCATGGGCGAGGAGGACATCCAGCGGCAAGCCCCGAACGTGCTCCGGATGCGGGCCCTCGGCGCCGAGGTGCGGAGCGTGACGTCCGGCACCGCGACCCTCAAGGACGCGGTCAACGAGGCGATGCGCGACTGGGTGACCAACGTCGAGACCACCCACTACGTCCTTGGCTCCGCCATGGGCCCACACCCGTACCCGACCATTGTGCGCGACCTCCAGCGCCGGATCGGCGACGAGGCCGGCCGCCAGCTGTTCGATGTCGAGGGCCGGCTGCCGGACCTGGCCCTCGCCTGTGTCGGCGGGGGTTCGAACGCCATCGGCCTGCTCGCGCGATTCATCGGGGAGCCGAGCGTGCGCCTGGCGGTGGCGGAAGCCGCTGGCGACGGCGTCGAGACCGGCCGGCATGCCGCCGCGATCGCGGGCGGCACCGCCGGCATCCTCCACGGATC
>SCTE01000423.1 GCA_004298915.1 Chloroflexota bacterium
GGCAGAGCAGCCGGCACGTTCGGATACGAATACATCTTCAGTGTCAGCCGCGCATCCGACGGCGGGCCGATCAGCGTACAGCTCGGGCAGCAGGCGGGGTCGGTACTGGTCGCCGGCAATGACCTCGAGGCGCTCGCGGCCTCGGTCGAGGCGAATGTCACCGGCGCAGCGTCGACGCGAACGTCGGTCGTGATCGGGGGCGAGCCTGGCTATCGATACAGCACACCCGAACTCTCGATCGTCGGCCCGTTGGCATCCATCGCGATCACGTACCGTGACGGAACCGCCTGGGTGTTCACGGAGCACCTGTTCCTCGACGCTCCCCCGAGTGGCGACTTCGGGACGTTCCTGGCGAGCTTCTCGTTCCAGTAGGGGCCCGACGGCGCCGTCACCGTGGGCTAGCGGACCTCGTCCACGTCGGTCCACCACTGGCGGCGATCGCCGACCCGATCGCGCATGCGCCAGGCGAGCGGCTTGGGAACGGCATCGATCGCGGCCTTCAGCTTCGTGACGGCCTGCGCGGCACCTTCACGCTGCGCCGCATCGAGCTGCGGGTAGGTCGCGGCAAGGGCCCCGACCTTCTCGAGGTTCATCGTGAGCGTGCGCCAGAGGCCCCACTCGGCGGCCGCGAGCGTCGCGATCCGGTCGACGTCGATCGTGTCGGCGTCACCCGACGCCAGCGGGTGGTCGAGCAGGAGCAGGATCGCGTCCACGACGTCCTTCTCGTTGAGCTTCACGATCTGCAATTTCGAGAGCAGGAGCTCCGCGAGCGGGATCGTCGGCGCGTCGGCCTCGAGGCGTCCGTCGAGCGGGATCACGTGGCAGAACTCGAGCCGGTCGTAGAAGACGTCGATGTGGATGTCGGCCGAGGGGTGATCGAAGATGGCCCGCCGACCCTCGGAGAAGATGAAGATCTGGCGATCCTCGATGTAGCCGAGCCCGCCGATCGCCGCCGCGATCTCCTTCGCGTCCCGCCCGTAGGCCACGAAGTCGATGTCCGCGTACGTGCGCTTGAACCCGGCGATAAGCGAACCGGCGTTCGGGCAATGGAGGGCCACGGCGATCGAGCCGAGGACGCGGATGACCCGGCGGCGCTCCGCGACGGCACTCACGATGCGCTCGACCTCGCGCTCCAGGGCGGCTCGATCCATCACCACGGCGTTCTGGTCGCGCGACACGGATGCTCTCAACTCCGACGCGGATTGGGATGCGCGGATTGTAGGCGCGCGACGGCCTCCCGAGTGGCGCGACGAGCCGCTACCGTACGGCGAAGTCGTGCATTGCCCGTCGACGGCGCGGTTGCCGCGTCCGCCGCCCGAATCAGGAGGGCTCCCCGAGCGTGAACCAGGCCAGGGTCGTCGTCATCGGTGGCGGGATCACCGGCTGCAGCGTGGCCTTTCACCTCGCCGAGGCGGGCTGGACCGACGTCCTCCTCGTCGAGAAGGCGCAGCTGACCGCCGGGTCCACGTGCCAGGCGGCCGGCCTCGTCACGATGTTCAACCCGTCCAACACGATGATGCGATTCCGGCGCTACAGCGTGGAGCTGTACGAGCGGCTCGGGGTATTCGAGCGGGTCGGCAGCGTCCGGCTGGCGTCGTCCCCGGAACAGCTCCGGGAACTCGAGCGGACGGCGAGCCGGGCGCGCGGGATCGGCCTGGATGCCGGCGTGATCTCGGCCGACGCCGCGCAGGCATTGATGCCGGCGATCTCGCCAGATTCGCTGTTCGGGGCCGTCCACATCCCGGGCGACGGGTTCCTCGACCCGCACGCCGCCACGCATGCGGTCGCGGACGCGGCTCGCGCGCTCGGGGTCCGGTTCCAGCTCAACACCCGCGTCACCGGGTTCGAGCTGTCGCCGAGCCGGGAAATCCGGCGAGTGCTGACGGACCGCGGCCCGATCGACGCGGAGATCGTCGTCAACGCCGCCGGCATGTGGGCCCCGCAGGTCGCGGCCATGGTCGGGGCGTTCGTCCCCTCGACCCCGGTCGATCACCAGCACGTGGCCCTGAAGGCCGTCCCGGGCCATGAACTGCCGCGGGACATGCCCTGCTTCCGCGATCCGGACAACCTGGTCTACGGCAAGAGCGAGCATGGCGGCATGGTCTTCGGCGGCTATGAGGCGGAGCCCCGGGCCCGCTGGCTCGACGGGGTCCCGTGGGATCACGCGGCCACGTCACTGCCCCCGGACTGGGAGCGGTTCGCGCCCCTCATGGATGGTGCCATCCGCCGGTTCCCGTTCCTCGCCGACGCCGAGGCGATCCGGCTGGTCTGCCATCCCGACGCGATGACCCCGGACGCGAATCCGCTCATGGGGCCGATGCCCGGCATTCGTGGCTTCTGGATGGCCGCCGGCCTGTCCCTCAACGGGTTCGGCGGTGGCGGCGGGATCGGCCGGGCGCTCGCCGGCTGGATCACCGCCGACGATCCGGGCGTGGACGTGGCCGCCTACCGGGCCTGGCGCTTTGCCGATACGTACCGCGATCCGGCGTGGGTCGGCGGACTTGCCCGCGAGACCTATGCGGACTACTACCGCCTGCGGTTCCCGTACGACGCGGATGTCGCGGGCCGGCCGCGGCGCCTGTCCGCGCTCCACGGCCGCCTCCAGGAGACGGGCGCGGTCTTCGGCACCAAGGCCGGCTGGGAGCGAGCCGACCTCCATCGCCCCGGGTCGGCGTGGGCACGCGCCGGTCGTCAGCCGCGCGGCGTGGGCTGGGCGAAGCCAGAGTGGTTCGAGCGGGTGGGGGAGGAGCATCGTGCGGTCCGGGAACGGGTCGGGATCATCGACCTCTCGTCGTTCGGCAAGTTCGAGGTCCGCGGGCCGGCGGCGCTCGGGCTGCTCCAGCGCGTCTGCGCCAACGACGTCGATCGGCCGATCGGCGCCGCGGTCTACGGGCAGTTCCTCGACCCGCGCGGCGGCATGCTCGCCGACGTGACGATCACCCGCCTGGGTGCGGACCATTTCCGGGTCCTCACCGGGGCCGGCTACCTGGCCGCGGACATGGGCTGGGTCCGGGCGAACGCGGAGCCGGGCGCGCCGGTCGAAGTCCGGGACGTGACCGACGAGCTGACGGTCATCGGCTGGTGGGGTCCACGGGCCCGCGATGTCCTCGCCCTCGCGACCGGGGATGACGTCTCGGATCCCGCGATCCCGATGCGCACGGCACGCGCGATCCGTATCGGCGCGACGGCGATACCCGTCCTTGCCACGAGGATCAGCTATGCGGGCGAGCTCGGCTGGGAACTCACGATGCCTCGCGCCGACGCCGTCGCGGTCTGGGACGCGCTGGAGCGTGCCGCATTGGCCGCGGAGGCGGGCCTGGAGCCGGTCGGC
>SCTE01000424.1 GCA_004298915.1 Chloroflexota bacterium
GGGCGGCGCCGGCCCCAAGGCCGTATTGCAGGAAGCGCCGGCGGGACATGGGTCGCATCTCTGCCTCCACGCCCCCGGTTTCGCAGCTACCAGGTGAATGTCCTAAATGATGAGCCGTGACGTCAACGGTGGACGAGGTCAACCGGCTGTCTCGCTCGGCCGAGCGCTCGCTGCGTACGTCGTTTGGGGCTGTCCGCGCCTCAGCCGGCGGCGCTGTCGGGGAGCACTGTCAGCCAGCCCTGCATCCACGGGGTGTGCTCAGGGACGGCGCAGATGAACTGCGAGATCGTTGGTTTCGTGACGGTGAACGTGACGGTCGCGGTGCTGTCGGGCGCGATCGTCTGAGTGACCCCGAAATCGGGCAGGGCGAAGATGTGTTCGTCACCCTGCGCGTTGTGGATGGTGATCTTGATCGTGTCACCGACGTAGGCGGTCAGGCTGTTCGGGTACCAGGCGTACACCTCGTGGCCATCGAGCGGACCGCCGGAGGCCAGTGCCTTGTCGGTCTCGTCCTTGAGATCCGGAATGTTCGCGAATTCCCCGATCAGCTCCTGGATCGTGACCATCTCGATTGTCCGCGTCTGCGGGGTGTAGGTCGACGCGGCGCCAGCCGACGTGCTGGACGAACTGCTCGGCGAGTTGGTGGCCGCACTCGAGCAGGCGGACACCACGAGGATCAAGGCCAGGACGCTCCCCACGACGGCGATCCGGCGCTTCATATCTGCATGCACCTCCGACGCTCGTTGTCCCGACCGACCCACGCGAGGCCGCGACCGATCGGGTGTCTGGGGACGCGGCTCGGAGACAGGTCGTGGAGTGTACGGAGCCCGATCGACCGTCAGGGCGGACCTGTGAGGGTCGTCATGGAATCGTCACCCGCGTGTCATGTTCGTTGCCCCGACAAGATGACAATCCATTCATGAAGGCTGCGCGCCAAGACCGGCCTTCGTAGGATGAGCAGCCATGACCCGCGTCCTGGTCGTCGACGACGAACCGCGCATCGTGAGCTTCGTGTCCCGCGCCCTGGCGGCCGAGGGGCTCGGTGTCGATAGCGCGTCGGACGGCGCCCGCGGCCTCGAACTCGCGCTCGGGCGGTCCTACGACCTGGTGGTCCTCGACCTGCTGCTCCCGCGGCTGGACGGCCGGGAGGTGCTGCGCCAGCTCCTCGAAGCGAGGCCCGAGCAGCGCGTCCTCGTGCTCTCCGCCGTGTCCGAGGTGGATTCGCGGGTGGCGTGCCTCGATCTGGGCGCCTCGGATTACCTGCCCAAGCCATTCGCCATCGCCGAGCTGGTGGCTCGGGTTCGGGCCCGACTCCGCCAGCCCGGCGCGCCAGCCCTGCCTCGGATCCTGGCCGCCGGCCGGCTCACGCTCGATGTCGTCCGGCGCCGAGCAGATTCAAGTAACGGCTCGGTGCCCCTCACCGAGCGCGAGTTCCAGCTGTTGCAGCACCTCATGCGCCGCGAGGGCGAGGTGTGCACCCGGGAGGAGCTCCTCGCCGACGCCTGGAACTATTCGTTCGACCCGCAGAGCAACGTCGTCGAGGTCTATGTCGCTCGCCTCCGCGCCAAGCTGGGGGCCGACCTGATCGAGACGGTGCGCAATGTCGGCTATCGCCTTGATGCTCCGTAGGCGCTGGCCCGAGCTCACGCTCGTCGTGCTTTCGGCCACGAACCTCGTGGTCGCGTTCTTCTTGCGCGATTGGGAGATCATCCCGTTCCACCTAGTGTGGGCGGCCCTGGCGGTGCTCTTCGGCCTGCGAGTCTGGAGCGTGCGGCGGACCGCCCTCGTGCTGGGCGGCG
>SCTE01000425.1 GCA_004298915.1 Chloroflexota bacterium
CCCCGGAATCCGCCCCCGCTTGGCAATCGGCCGGCCGTCGATCTCCTTGAGGTCGCCGGTGAAGTCGATCGGGGTCGCGCCGCTGATGTACGACCCGACGGCAAACGAATCGACCTCCGCGCGGGCCTCCTTGAAGTAGCGGATCCGCTCGGGTGTCAGGCCGCCGGACACGACGATCTGGACCTTGCCGTGACCCGCCTGGTCGAGTCGGGCGCGGACCTCCTTGACGAGGTCCGCCGTGACCCGGCCGCGCTCGGACGGCGTGTCGAGGCGGATGCCGTAGAGCCGGTCGCCGAGGGCATCGGCAACGCGGAGGGCCTCCTCGGCCTCGTCGCGGAAGGTGTCAACCAGGACGATCCGCGGCACGTCGTCGCCCATCTCGCGATCGAACGCGAGGGCGGCCTCCACGGTGTCGCCGATGATGAGGACCAGCGAGTGGGGCATGGTGCCGGTCGGGTTCAGGCCGGCCAGCCTCGCCCCGGCCGGAGTCGAGGCGCCCACGCACCCGCCGACGATCGCGGCATAGTCGAGCACGTCGACAATGTCCGGATGGACATGACGAGCCCCGAACGAGATGACCGGTTCGGGCGCTGCGGCCTCGACGACCTCGCGCGCGGCCGTGGCCCAGCCCGTGGACTGGGCGAGCATGCCCAGCATCGCCGTCTCGTACAAGCCGAACGCGCGGTAGCGGCCGGTGATCCGGAGCACGACCTCCTTGGGCGCGATGCGATCGCCGTCATCGAGGCTCTCGACGAGCGTCTCGTCGGGGTTCGCGTCCGCGAGCACGGTCGCCAGCAGGGTCTTGGCCTCGTCGATCCCGCACAGCACGGCGTCCTGACGCGCGAAGACCTCCATCACGACCAGGGGATCGAGGCCCTCGCGCTCGAGGATCCGCTCGGCTCGGGCGAAGTAGACGTCCGCCGAGTCACCCGACAGGATCTCCCAGGAGGGACGCGTGCGCTGGCCGCGCATCAGGCCGTCGTTCCGGTGGCTGGGCGCCGGAGCCGCGTGGTGAACCGCACTGGCGGACATGCCTCCCTCAACGTCCGCGCGTCCGTCGACCGTCGGAAGCGGCCGCGGGCGGATCGGCGGCGAGTGTACCGCACGCCCTCGGCCATCCCGGCCGGGCAAGCGCGCCGGCTGCTCAATCCGGCTGTCGGTGGGCGTGGCGAACGATCCGCGGCTGTGGCGTTCGCCGCCGCCGGACCAGCAGCCAGAGGAGCACCACGATCGCGAACGCCATCGTCGCGGCGCTGATGACCCGACGACCGCCGAGCTCGGCAGCGTCGGCCCAGACCGCCTGGGCAGACCGGGCGTGACTGATCGCCGCGTCGAGGTCTCCCGCAGCGAAGGCCATGCGAGCAGCCGCGATCTCGGCAGCTGGGTCCGCGCCGAGCATGCCGATCTGGGCCAGTGCGCCCGGGTTGCCTGGCTCGTTGGCCACGACCCCATCGAAGGCATCGATGACCGCCTGCTCCGTGACGGCCTCGGCGGCCGCGGCGGCGACGCCGGCAGTCCCCTCGAAGGCGCGCCGGAGGGCGGCGGGCGGCTGCAGCCCGGCCGCGGCCGCGGCGCGCGCGATGCTTTCGCGCTGGTCGATGACGCTCATCAGGTCATGGAGCTCGGACATGGCGGCGTCGAACTGCCAGGCCCGCATCGCGTCACGGACGGAGCGCGGCACGACCCACGGCGCGGCGGCCGTGACGGTCGCCGCGTAGAGGGCCTGGGCCTGCGCGCGGACATCGAGGAGGGCGGCGTCGGAAGGCCGGAGGACCCACTGCCGCCACAGGCCGTCGAAGGACCGGCCCGAGTGCTCCTCGAGGAGGTCGAGCAGGGATCGCCAGTCGACCGGGCCGGCGCCGGTTTCCGGCGACCCCACGGCGCCAGCGGTGACCGGGTCCAGCGGCTGGTAGGGACCGATGCCGGCTGCGGCGTCCGCCCACACGGCCCGCAGGACTTCGCTGCCGGCCCGTGCCTCGATGTTCCGGGCCAGCTGGAGCGCCGCCGCATAGCCGAAGTCATCCTCCGTGCTGCCGACCACCCAGGCGTTCAAGGGCGTGGCGTGATCGACCGCCCGGAGCGTCATGGCCGGCGACCGGACCGGGATCCGGAGCCTTGCCGCGGCCTTGGCGGCCGCGAGATCGGCGAAGCCCTCGGCGATCCAGCGATCGCCCACGAGGGTCGCGTTGAACCAGGCGTGCGCAGCACCGTGCAGGATGAGCGTGGGGTCGGCGGTATACGGGACATCGAGGCGACCGGTGACGGGATCGAATGCGCCGGCCCCCTCGGTTCCGCCCGCGGCGTCCTGGGCCGGCGGGATCGTCTCGCGAACCTCGAGGGTCGGACCGATGCGCCACTCGATGCCGACGGCATCACCGAG
>SCTE01000426.1 GCA_004298915.1 Chloroflexota bacterium
GGTCGCCGGCGATCACGACGAGCCCGCCGCCCGCGACGGCATCGAGATCCGTTCGTGGACCGGCGATCAGCGGGCGGCTTCGCGACAGCCGCTCGATGGCCGGCAGGAGCGCCTTGAACGTCGGGCCCGACGTGGCCGGTCCGGTGACGCGCACCGGGAGCCAGGCGGCGGCAGCGATCCCCGCCTCGGCCCGTGCATTGCGGATACCCCCGACGAGCTCGATGAGGCCGTTGAGCTCGGCCTCCAGCCGCTCATCCCGCTCCCCCGCCTCGGGCCAGGCGGCAACGATGAGGAGATCGGGGTCGCCGGTGGCGTGCGGCAGCGCGCCCCACAGTTCCTCGGTCACGAACGGCATGACCGGATGCAGCAGGCGCAGGTAGGTATCGAGCGCCTCGACGAGCGTCCACCAGGCCGCCTCGCGCTCGGCGTCCGGGAGCGAGGTGTCGGCCAGCCGGACCTTGGCCAGCTCCAGGCCCCAGTCGCAGTATTCGGACCAGATCGCCTCGTACAGGGCGCGGGTCATCTCGGCGAACTGGAAGTCGGCGATCGCCCGTCCGACCGCCTCGATCGTGGCGGCCCGGCGGGACCGGATCCATCGCTCCGCGGGCCCGAGATCGGCCGGATCCGGAGCCTGCCGCGGCGCGTTGGCCGGGATCGACTCGGGGCGTGAACCGAGCACGTAGCGCGTCGCGTTCCAGAGCTTGTTGGCGAAGTTCCTGGCGTTCTCGATCCTGGCCTCGCTCAGCTTCTGGTCGAGGCCGGGGGTCGCGCCGTGGATCAGGGCGAACCGCAGGGCGTCGGCGCCGGTGGTGTCGATGATCTCGAGCGGATCGATGACGTTGCCGGTCGTCTTGGACATCTTCTTGCCGTACGGATCGCGGATCAGGCCGGACAGGTAGACCGTCTCGAACGGCGTCTCGTCGAGCAGGGCGAGACCCATCATCACCATCCGGGCGACCCAGAAGAAGAGGATGTCGTAGCCGGTCTCCATGACCGAGCCCGGGTAGTACCGGGCGAGGTCATCGGTCGCGTCGGGCCAGCCGAGGGTCGAGAACGGCCACAGCCCGGAGCTGAACCAGGTGTCGAAGATGTCGGGATCCTGGCGCAGGTCGGCGGCCGGGCGTCCGCACGTCGCACATGCGGGCGGCCCGCCCTCGAGCTCGCTGACCGTGATGTGCCCATCCGGGCAGTACCAGGCCGGGATGCGATGGCCCCACCACAGCTGCCGGCTCACGTTCCAGTCACGGATCCCGGTCAGCCAGTGCTCCCAGGTCTTCTCGAACCGCTCGGGCAGGATCCTCGTCTCGCGCGCGCGGGTCACCGCGAGCGCGCGCTCGGCGAGCGGCGCCGTCCGGATGAACCATTGCGTCTTGAGGCGCGGCTCCACGATGTCGTCGGAGCGCTGGCATCGACCGAGGACCATCTCGTGTGCCCGCTCGGCCTCGAGGTCGCCGGCGGCAGCGAGGTCCTCGAGGATCCTGGTCCGCGCCGTGAATCGATCCAGGCCCGCGTAGCCCGCGCCGTGCTCGTTGATGGCGCCGTCATCGGTCATGACGTCGATCGAGGCGAGTCCATGGCGACGGCCGATCTCGAGATCCGTGGCGTCGTGGGCGGGCGTGACCTTGACCGCCCCGGTGCCGAAGGCCCG
>SCTE01000427.1 GCA_004298915.1 Chloroflexota bacterium
GGCAAGGAGACCACCTCCTCCGAGAAGCGCTCGGCGACCGGGAAACTCCCTCGAGGGTAGCCGAGATCGGCGTAGGCGGGCTGGAGATGCACGGGGAGCGGGTAGTGGATGCCCGAATCGATGCCCTTCGCTGCGAGAGAGGTCATGACCTCCTCGCGGTTCCCGACGCGAATCACGTAGAGGTGCCAGACATGTTCGGCCCACTCACGTGGTGTCGAGGTTTGCACCGTGGTTCCGGCGAGGAGCTCGGTGTACAGCGACGCATGCCGGCGGCGAGCCTCGTTCCACGTGTCGAGGTGGTGGAGCTTGACACGCAGGACGGCCGCCTGAAGCGTGTCCAAGCGGCGATTGAAGGCCTTGATGTCGTGGCGGTACTTCTCTCGTGCGCCGTAGTTACGGAGCAGGCGGAGCCGGTCCAGGATGTCCGGGTCGCTCGATACCACCGCACCGCCGTCGCCGTAGGCGCCGAGGTTCTTGCTCGGGTAGAAGCTGAAGGCTGCCGCGTGCCCGACCGAGCCGGCACGCCGTCCCTTATAGCGGGCACCGTGTGCCTGGCACGCGTCCTCGATCACGACCAATCCATGCCGCTCGGCGAACGCGAGCACCGGATCCATGTCCGCCATCTGCCCGTAGAGGTGGACCGGGATGATCGCCTTCGTGCGATCTGTCACCGCCGCGCCGAGGAGCTCCGGGTTCAGATTGAAGGTGTCCGACTCGGCGTCCACGAGGACAGGCGTCGCGCCGGCGCTCGAGATCGCGAGCGCTGTCGCGATGAAGGTGTTCGCCGCGGTGATGACCTCGTCGCCAGGGCCGATGTCGAACGCGCGCAGCGCAAGCTCGAGCGCCGACAGCCCCGAGTCGGTGCCGACGGCCCCCGCCGTCTCGCAGTACGCAGCGAGCTCCTCTTCGAAGGCGGAGACGTCCTTGCCGAGGATCCAGTCGTTGCGAGCGAGGCAACCATCGATCGCAGCCTTGACCTCTCCCTCGATCGCCGCCTGCTGGGCGGCGAGGTCAACGAATGGTATCCGCGAAGCCAAGATCCCTCAGGTCGACGTCGCTCCAATCGATCTCGACCGGTGCACCGTTCTGCACGACGGACTCGTCGATCGCTTCCATCACCCGCACGACCGCCATACCCTGCGTCGCGTCGGTGAAGGCGATCTCGCCCCGGCGCACGCAGTGCAGGAAGTGCCCACTCTGGTTCTTCAGCGGCTCGCTGACCGGGATCGCCGGGCTCGTGATGTCTCCGTCACGGAGCTGCAGGTTGTACTCGCCGAAGCCGATCGGCTCGTCGACCGGGTCGACCCTGACGCCCTTGTTGAAGATGCGCACGCGCTCGAGCGGGTCGAGGTCGTTGAAGACGATGCGCTGGTCGCTGCAGACGACGACGACCTCGCGAACCTTGTTCGGGTCGGCCCAACTCACGTGGATGTGGCCGACGATCCCACCCGGGTAGGAGAGCGAGATGAAGCCGACGTCCGCGCGCTTGCTCCGCAGAGCGTGGACGCCGAC
>SCTE01000428.1 GCA_004298915.1 Chloroflexota bacterium
GCGAGCTCGAGCTCCTCGTGGAGAAGCTCGCCGCGATCGACACGCTCGACCTCACGCTGACGACGAACGGCGCGCTGCTGCCGCAGAAAGCGCAGGCGCTCGCCGATGCCGGCCTGACGCGGATCACGGTCAGCCTCGACTCGCTCGACGACGCGGTCTTCCGCGCGATGAACGACGTCGACTTTCCGGTGAGGCGTGTGCTCGATGGGATCGAGGCAGCGTCCGCGGCCGGGCTGCCCGTGAAGGTCAACGCAGTCGTCAAGCGCGGCCAGAACGACGGCGAGATCGTCGGGCTCGCGCAGCACTTCCGCGGCACGGGCCACACACTCCGCTTCATCGAGTTCATGGACGTCGGCGCGACGAACGGCTGGCGCCTAGACGACGTCGTGCCTGCCGCCGAGATCATCTCGCTGATCGACGCGACCTTCCCGCTCGAGCCGGTCGAAGCCGCATACCGCGGCGAGGTCGCACGCCGATGGCGCTACCGCGACGGCGCGGGCGAGATCGGTGTCATCGCCTCGGTCACGCAGCCGTTCTGCGGCGACTGCACCCGCGCGCGGATCTCCGCCGAGGGTCGTCTCTACACCTGCCTGTTCGCGGCTACCGGCCACGATCTGCGCGCCCTGGTGCGCTCTGGCGCCGCTGACGCCGAGCTCGAGCAGGCGATCGGAGCGGTGTGGAATCGCCGCACCGATCGCTACTCCGAGCTGAGGACGAAGGGGACCGAGGCGTTCCCGAAGGTCGAGATGAGCTACATCGGCGGGTGACCGTGGCCTGCGAGATGACCGAGTTGGGGACAGACTGAGGTCAGTCCCCAACGCTGCTGCCGATAGAATCAGCCGGTTCCAATGACGAGCTATGCCGCTTCGGTGAGTCGACGCCTGCCTCGCGGCTGGGTGCATCTCTTCCTCCAGGTCGCGATCTGGCTGGGGTTCTACTTCCTGTACCAACTTGTGCGCGGCCACGCCGATCAGAACGTGACGAAGGCGTTTACCGACGGCAAGTGGATCATCTCGACCGAGGAGCGCCTCCACTCGCTCGTCGAGCCGTCGTTCCAGCGCATCGTCGAGTCGCATGGCTTCCTGATCGACCTGACGACGTACACGTACTGGCTCTCGCAGTTCGCCGTCGTCGGCATCGCGCTCTTGTGGGTCTACTTCCGCTACCACGACCGCTTCTACGACCTCCGGAACACGCTCGTGATCGCGAATGTCATCGGTCTCTTCGGCTATGCGCTGGTGCCGACTGCCCCGCCCCGCTTTTTCCCCGCCGACGGGTTCATCGACACGCTCGCGCTGCATGCGCGTGTGAACCAGGGCAGCGGCTTCCTCTTCCACGTCACGAACCAGTACGCCGCGATGCCGAGCCTGCACTCGATGGACGCGATCATCGTCGGGCTGACGATGGCGTACCTCTGCCGGAACCGGATCGCGAAGATCGTCTGGCTTCTGTGGGCCCCGTGGGTGTGGTTCACGGTGATGTCGACCGGCAACCACTACTGGCTCGATGTCGCCGCCGGCGTGCTACTGGCGGGGATCGTCGCGGCGGGTGTGCACTGGCGCTGGCTGATCGCGCGCTTCGGAGCTCGAAGCAAATGACGCTTGGATGAGCTC
>SCTE01000429.1 GCA_004298915.1 Chloroflexota bacterium
GTTCCGTCGCGAGGAGCAGCAGCGCGGCCGTCGGCTTCTGGCCCTCGATGCCCGTGATGAGCTGGGCGAGCTCGTCCCGGCTCATCGGCCCGAGCTCGAGCCGGTCGGGCGGATCGGCCGTATCGGCGATCGCGGCGAGATCCGCGAGGACCGATGGATCGAGTCGAGCCCGGTCCGTCCCGTACGTCGCGACGAAGCAGATCCGGTCGGGTCGGCTGACCCGAGCGAGGAACACCGCCAGCGATCGAGTCGCGGCGTCGGCAAGGTGCATGTCCTCGAGCACGAGGAGCACCGGCTGGCGGTCGGCCGCGCGTTCCAGGACCCCGAGCACGGCCTCGGCAATCCACGCCGCCCGTCGGTCCGGCCCGACACGCAGGGCCGGTCCCGTGGAACGCTCCGGAATGAGCTCCGGCAGGAGCAAACGCAGCGCGTCGGCGCCGGGCCCGATGATTCGGACCAGCTCGCGCTGGTCCAGGGCACCGAGGTATGACCGAAGCCCGATGATCACCGGGGCGTAGGGATCGAGGGACCGGCCCGGGTAGGCTCGCCAGCGCAGGATCGTGAAGGGCTCGGAGAGACGGCCTACCCGGAGGACGCTCTCGTCGATCAGCCGGCTGACGCCACTCCCGCCGGGGCCCGTGATCAGCAGCCGCTGGCCACGCCCCCCGGCCGCGGCCTCGAGGGCGACCGCGATCTGGGACAGCATCCGATCCCGTCCCACGAACCGTTCACTGGATATGCGAATCGGCATGCTCGCATCGTGCCACACCGGTCCATCGCCGATCCGGTGCGCGGCCCGGCCCGCGTCGCTAGGCTGGCGCGGTGCCAGAACCTCGCCCCGCCCCGCACCCGCGCAATCACCTGAACGAGCTGTCAGGGGAGGAGTGGCTCTACTTCACGAAGTCGCTCTGGTCGACGGCTTACCCGTCCGAACTGGGACATCACCTTCGGCGCCAGCACGGCGCAAACAAGCCGCCACGCCTCATGGCCCGGTTGATCGAGTTCTTCACCGCCGGCGGCGAAATGGTCCTGGATCCGTTCGCCGGGGTGGGCGGCACGCTTCTCGGAGCGGCGATCGCCCGAACGCCGCGGCGCGCGATCGGGATCGAGCTCTCGCCGCGCTGGGCGGCCGTCTACGACAGCGTCGTGGCGGCGGCGGCCCTCGATCGCGACGGGGCCGGGCCGCTGCTCGCGGACCTCGGCCAGCACGATCCCGGTGGCACGCGATCCTTCGATCCCTCGGGATGCGAACTGCGGATCGGCGATGCGCTGGCACTCCTGCCCGCGATCGAGAGTTCGACCATCGACTTCGTCGCCACCGATCCGCCGTACAACATCCAGTTGCCGATGACCATGGCCGGCGGCGCCCTCGCCGAGGACCACGCCAATCGGAGGACCGACTATGCGATGGTGACCGACGATCCGGCGGACCTCGCCAACCTGGCCGACTACCCGGCGTTTCTCGACCGGATGACCGACGTCCTCGGCGAGCTGCATCGGGTCCTTCGCCCCGGCGGATATGCGGCCCTCATCGTCCGCGACGCCTACCAGGCCGGCCGGTACGTCTTCACCGGTTCCGATCTCGCCAACCGGGCCGAGACCGTCGGCTTCGTCACCAAGGGCGACATCATCTGGTACCAGGCGGGGGCCCGGCTTCGACCGTACGGCTATCCGTCAGGGTTCGTCCCGAACATCGTCCACCAGCACATCCTCGTCCTGCGTCGCCCGCGGGCGATGCCGACGAGGAGCTCGCGAAGGAAGGCCGGCTAGACCACCCGTCGCTGCACGCCGCGCGCAGCGAGCAACTCGGCCAGGGCGTTCTCGGCCTCGGCCACTGGCGAGGCGTCGAGGGACTCCCACGCGCGTCGGCCGGACCCGATCGGCTCGCCCAGGGCGGTTCGGTGGATCCAGCCCTGGCGTCCGTCGGGGCAGATGATCCGGCAGAACGCGCCGCTCCGACCCTCGACCTGCAACTCGTCGCCTTGCGCGACCTCGCCGATCAGCGCCGAACGCAGTTCGTCAGGTCGATCGAGCAGCGCGGCCACGGTGTAGCGGACCCGGCGTCGTTCAACGTCGACTGGAATGCCCGCGGATTGCGGTGCGAAGGTCATGGCCGGCCGGGCTGGGGCAGGATTGCGAATCGGATCGGCCTTCCGCGCCACGAGGAGCGATGGCCGGCGCCAGCGCGGCATCGTGTCCTCCGGATCGGGCTCGGCGAGGTCGGAATCCGGGGCGAGGCCGGTCCCGTTCGCCGCGTGAGCGTGCAGGACCTCGTCGGGGGCGGGCGGCTGCTCGTCCCGGCGCTTCTTGGCGAACAGCATGAACGCCATCCACGTCCCGATCGCGACGGTGGACACGAGGACGGCCGGGGTCGTGGGAAGGTGACCGGGACCCTGGAGACCGAGTGCCGCGAGGCTGCCGTTGAAGGGGCCGCGATAGGACGGCACGAATGCCGGGCCGGACCGGCTTCCGTGACCCGCGGTCGAGTTCGAGTCGGTCGCGACGCCGGTCGATCCGCCGGCGGGAAGCCAGGTGCTCCAGATCGCCCGACTGCGCGCATCCAGCCAGGTCAGGTGGCCCGCGCCGCCGGAACTGCCCGAGCCGCCCGTCGGGCCCTGCCCGCCCCCGGCGGTTCCGCTGCCGCCGGCCGTGCTTCCCGGGCCCCAGGTCGCTCCTGTCTCGGTCGAGGTAGACGCGGGCAGGTTGCCGTCGGGGCGGCGAGGCCCGCTCGCCGTTTCGTATCCGGACCGACCGACGGTCCCTGCCCCGCTGCCCGAGGTCGCGCCCGTTCCGCCAGTGCCCGCTCCGCCGGTCCCCGACCCGCTCGTCGCGCCGCCGCTCGTGGAGCCTCCGGAGCCCGATCCGGAGCTGGCAGTGTCGCCACTGCCGGAGCCGGACGTGCCGCCGGATCCGCCGGTCGAGCCCGACCCGCCTCCCGCCGGTTGGGTTGGCGTGGGCGTCGGCGTCGGGGTAGGGGTCGGCGTCGGGGTGGGGTCAGGCGTCGGCGTCGGGGTTGGTTCGGGTTGACCGATCACGACGGTTCCGCCATCAGCCTGATCGACGAACTTCTCGGAGTCGCGCGCCTGGAACTGGACCGATGCGGTCCCGGCAGGAAGCGTCGTCTCCACGG
>SCTE01000430.1 GCA_004298915.1 Chloroflexota bacterium
CGTCGAGAACGATCCGCAAGTACGCATTCCTCGCGGGATCGCAGTGTAGATACAGGGATCCGTTGGGCGCCATCAGCTCCTTAATCAGGAGCAGCCGCTCGTACATGAACTGCAGGTAGGTGTCGTTCGCCCAGATGTCCGTGTACTGGATCTGCTCGCCGAGCGTGTGCGACTCGCCGTCCAGCCGGACCGAGCCCGACGCGCCGCGGAGCTGGACCTTCCGGACGTAGTCCGCGCCCGAATCGAACGGCGGGTCGATGTAGACGAGGTCCACCTTGCCCCGGAAGCCGTTGGCCAGGAGGTGGGCGAGAACCTCCTTGTTGTCGCCGTGGAAGAGCAGGCCGCCGCGATCGAACCGATCCGGCCAGCCGGACCAGTCCACGTCCGCCGAGGCCGCACCCGCCCGCGCCGTCGATGCGAACCGTTCCACGAGCTGGGCCGGAAATGAGCGGACCTCGCGCAACGGCCGCTTGCCCACCCACTGGAGCATGGGCCGGCCCTTCGCCTTCGCGATCGGGACGCGGGCCTCGCCAGGATTGGTCATCGTGCTGGTCAACCTCGAGCGTGGGGCGGGATCGGGGGCTGCCGGAAGCCTGCGAACCGCAAGCGCGGATGTCAAGGCGCCCCCCCAGTGTGGCTGGTGGCCGGTCCGGTCGTGACCGGCGGTGTAGCCTCCCCCTCGATGCTCACGTCAGACTGGGTCAGCGCCCTCGCAGCGATCGGATCGCTCGCGGTCGCGGTCGCGGTCGGATTCGTCGCGCTGCGCGCGCTCTGGACTTCCAATCGTCAGCTGGAGCAGGCGAGGGAAGCCGAGCTCATCCGCCAACGGGAGACCCACCTCCTCGACATCCTCCCGTTCCATGCAGACGCGCCGACACTCTCAGGGCCAGCTGAAGCGAAGCTGCGGCTCGTCGTCCGCGGCCGCGCGGCGATGCACTTGACGGTGATCGTTCGCGGCCGGGGAGCGTACGCTGAGGCAGGATCGTCGGATGGCAGGCGCGCTGTATCAACCGGCATCGGATCTCATGCCACGGCCGCACAGCCGGTGGCCACGCTGGACCTGACCGATCTCCTAACAACCGAATTCGCTCCCTACGAGGAGACTTGGCAGGTGTTGGTCACCTACCTCGGTGCACTCGGGCAATGGGTCGTCGAGACCTACGAATGGCGCATCGCAGATGTCGCAGCCGATCGGCGCGACCGACTAACCTGGCAGATGCGCGGGCTCAGCATCGAGCCGCGGGAGGTGCCGGGGGCCCGGGCTCTCACGCTGACGTTCGGCGACGACTGAGGGGGCCGACCGTGGACGTGTTCGACAAGGCGGGCAAGGCCGTCGGCGACGTCATCGCGAAGGCACGGGAGCGGGAACGGGTTCGGCTCGAGGACCGACTCCGCCAGCTCGACAGGCTCGAGGCGGCCGCGCGGACGATGGTCGTCGAGGGCAAGCGACGAGCCGGCTACACGTGGGACCTTCCTGTCGAGGAATCACGATACACGATGATCGCGGCCGCCACGACGATCGACGATTCAGAGCTCACAGGTCGGGTCGATGAGCTGGTGGGCATCGACATCCCGATTTCCTCGGATACCGTCGCACCGGTAGCCGCCCTCGACGGTGCCTTCCGGGCCGTCGTCGCTCGCCTGGCGGCCATCCGCCGGGAGGCCCTGGCGGACGACTAGAGCCGCCGTCTTGGCTTCGCGAGCATTGAGACACGACTGGTGGAGGGGCGTGCGGAGGCGACCTCCTCGAGACGTACGAGGCTCGAATCGCCGACGGAACCTGAGTGATGTCGGGCAAACGGTTGGGCGGCGCAGCGGCCACGGTGACGTTGAACAGAGCCCGAGCGGAGCTCGAGCAGCGGCCGCTTGCCCACCCACTGGAGCATGGGCCGGCCCTTCGCCTCCGCGATCGGGACGGAGGTTCCGTCGCTCATGCCCCTGCCTCCTCGCACGCGAGTGACGAGCGGGTCACGGTCACGCGGATCGCCCCAAGCTGGACGCAGGCCTCGATTAGCTCGATCTCCTCGCGGATCCGTCGCGCGTCGTCGACCTCCGGCATGCGAAGCCACATGTGGGGGATCCCGTCGCGGCGGCACGCGCGAGCGAATCCGATGTCGTGTGTTACGACGCGACGACCGGATTGGCGAGCGAACGCGGCGACCGCGGCGTCCGGCGCACCAGCCGCCAGCACTTCGCGAACCTCAACCACGTCGTGCCCGAGATCCCGGAGCAGGTGCGTGACTTGCCGAGGGACGTTGTTGTCGACAAGCCACATCGCGCGTCATCCCGCCCGACTCGCCCGCGCCTCGCGTCGCACCAGGGCGATGTCGGCAGCCCGGAGATCCGGGTACTCCTCCAGGATCCGGGTATCAGACCAGCCGGCCGCGATCGCCCTCGACACCGCCTCAGGCCGGATACGCGTTCCTACGAAGACACGCTGGTTGCCGAGCACGCCGCGCCGCTTCTCCGCACGCCCGGCGCCCTTCCGCGCTCTGAGCCAGTCCACGTCACGTTCGAGGCTGGAACGGATCTCCTGAAGCGGAACGTCGAACTCGAGGACGATCTGACCGGGCTTGAGCGCCGCCTCGTAGTGGCCCTCCGGCCCAAGGTAGACGACTTCGTCATCAGGCAGCAGCGCGAACCGAACGGTCGCGAACGGTGCCTCCGTGTCCAGAGCAACCTTGAGTCGACGAAGAGCCTGGAGGGAAAGGCGGTCACGGAGCTGTGCTGCGACGCGCAACTGGATCAGGTCACGGAACGAGTACAGGCGTGGCCAGCCTCGCCCCTGTCGCGCCGCGACGGATGGGCGGATGAAGTCGGTCTCGTCCCAGTACTGCAGGCGCCGCGCGGACAGGCCCGTGAGGCGCTGCGCCTCGTCCGTGGTGAGCGCCAGCATCGCGGTGTCGGTCATGCCGCTTGCCTCCTCCTGCCGATAGTAAACCTCGTGCCGACAGTAAACCACTGGTGTTCTTAAGAGGTATGCAGGCGATGCCGCGACCGCCGCCGGGCTAACGGGTAAGCGATGAACCGATGTAACGATGCCCTCACTCTCGCGCGTCGCTTGAAGGGTTGGCGTCCACGAAATCGGCGACGGCAATGACGTCCGGGGCAGGCACCACCGCATCGGCAAACACCATCCGATAGAAGATCCGGCCCGGGTTGGCATCGGCGATCGCCCGCATTGCCGTGGCCTTGACCCCAGCCTCGCCCTCGACCGGGTCCTGGCGACGAGCGCTCATCTTGATCTCCACGAGGAGCCAGCGATTGCCCTGCGCGTGGACCACGAAGTCGGGCGTGTACCGATGGTCACGTCCGTCGCGGCGGTAGGTGAAGGCGAGGTCCGTCTTCTTCGGATCGGTGATTGCGCCGGTGAAGTAGATCTCCCGAACCTTATCCGGGTGGAGGTTGAGGGCACGCAGGACCTTCTCGTAGAAGTCCGCCTCAGGGCTGGAGTCAAAGTTGTAGGGCGTGTAGTGAAAGCCATAATCAGCCGGGTTCTCGCGGGAAAGGCGATCCGGGCCGAAGACGAGGTGGTCCCGGTCCGCTGGGTAGGAGATGTCCGCCTGCCGGACCACGCTTCCATCCGCGAGTGTGACGGCATCGAAGCCTGCAGGCTTCGCGATGGCCAGCTCGACGTCCTCGTACGTCGTCGTCTCGACGAGGGTCCCGAGGCTGGCCTCGAGCATCTCCGCGAGCGGCTCCAGGTGCGGTACCGGCACGTCATCGAACCCGTACGCTGCGCGGAGGGCATCGAGCACGGTCCAGGCATCGACGCGGTAGGTCGTCGCCAGCGTCACGGCCGCCGTGTACGTGTCGACTGTGTCCAGACTCGTCTCGATCTCCATGGTGTCACCAAGGGCGGTTAGCATCCGCCGAGTCGCATTGGCGAGACCGACGCCATACGTCGTCCGGGTCATGAGACCCGCGGACGCGATGCCTGGCCGCGTGAACGCGATCGGGGTGGGCATGGCGACCTCACGGGTCAGGACGCGCCGCGGCCGTCGGAGCTGAATCGGCGGCAGGTCCGTCTTCCGGAGGCGGATGATGTTCGGGGTCGTCGCGCGGCGCTGGCGCCCGAGCCCCGTCAGTGATTCGCTGTAAGTGTCCTGGAGCTGCTTGTCGAGGGCGTTCCGATTGGCGTCAGACAGGTAGATCCGCGCGGAGCGGTCGTTGCCGGGCACCTGTCGAAGGCACCGGGACGCGGCTTGCAGGACGAAGTTGTTGCTGGTCCTTAGCTTCCGGGCGAGCGCCGTCGCAAAGAGGCTCGGGCAGTTCCAGCCCTCGGTGCCCTTGTTCACCAGAAGGATCACACGATGCGCGGAGGCGGGGTCGTTCAGGCGATTGAACGCATCCACCTCGTCAGGAGAGGACCGTGAGTGGTTGCGGAGAATCGCCGTCGGCGGAAGGCCCGCCTTCGCCACGGCGAGCTGGACGTGCGGCTCCAGCTCCTCGAGATCGTCGACCTGCGGGAAGTAGATCGCCAGCCTGGCCGGAGTCCCATCGGGCAACGCGTGATCGCCGTACTCGCTGAGGAAGTCCGTCACGACGTAGCTGACGAACTCGTCGGCTTGATCCGCCTCGAAGGCGAATGACTGGATGTTGTTCGCAACGTCCTTGAGGATGCCGTCCCGGATCCCCTGCCCCAGGCCATACCAGACGACGACGTCGCGCAAGGGCTGACGTTCGAAGTAGGGCGTGCCGGTGGTGTTGATGACCGCGATCAGGTTGGTCGCCTGGCCGAGGTAGTCCACCGTCTGGCGGACCCGCTTCAGTTGCGTCTCGAGATTCTGGCCGTAGGTGTGGTGCGCCTCGTCGCTGAACACGCCGAGGTGGGGCAGGCCCGCGATCGCCTGGAGGCGCAGGTTGGCCCGTTCGGTGGCCTCATCGTCCCGGGTGTCCAGCAGGGACGCGAGCGTTAGCTGTCGTCGCCGCGGGATCGCTTGGATGCGGATCTTCTCCGTGTTCGTGACGACGAGGTTGAAGCGGCTCCCGGCCACGACCGGGATCCCGCGCTCGTCATCACGCGTGAAGGTGACCTTGAGACTCGCCTCGAAGGGCGCCAGCAGCCGAGGCGGCAGCAGCTTGGCGAAGGGAATGGTGGACAGCTCCCGGAGCGACTCGATGATAGTCGTCCCAGGGGCGAAGACGAGGGCGTTCTCGATGAATTGCAGGTCGGCGGGCGGCTCCGGCGTGTCGAGGGCAAGGGCGAATTCCGTCGCGACGATCGCGCCGATCAGGACCGTCTTTCCGGCGCCCATCGCCAGGGCGAGGATGTAGCTCGGGTAGTCGAGGGTCAGGGTCTCGCGGAGAACACCAAGCTTGTGCGCCTTGACGAAGGTGTCGTCCGTCCGGATCCGCTCGAGCAGCCCGGCATAGCCGTCGTCAACGACGATCGACATGAACTCGGGTGCCCCCAGCCCGAGGGCGGCGAGGCGTTCCGAGGTCGAGGGATACAGGGACGTGTAGAGCTCGGGGATCGACGGCGTGCGCTCGACGAGGCGGAGGTACCAGTAGGTTTCAAGGGCCCGCAACTGGGCGGCCCGAAGGTAGCGCAAGTGGCCGGCACCGTCATCCCCACCCTCGGTGGCGTGCTCGAGGGTCTCTGCGAGTGCGGGGACGTCGCTCGGGTAGCCCGCTTCGCGCCACGTGTCGACCTTCGCGGCCAGGGCCTCGTGGAGCTCCACGTGTCCGGCTACAGCCGCTCGAACCGCTCGACCGGCAACACGAAGACCGTCGCGCCGCCGACTTCGACCTCGAGTGGATAGGGCATGAAGAACTCACCCGGTTCCATGATCGGGGGCATCGGGTTCACGACCTGGGTCCGCGAGGTGCAGTTCTCGCGGATGATCCCGAGGATCTCCTCGACGTGGGCCTCGTCGACCCCGACGATCACGGTCGCGTTCGACTGCTTGAGGAACCCGCCCGACGACTGCAGGCGCGTGGCACGGTGGTCCTTTTCGAGCAGCGCGTTCACCAGGGCGCCGGCATCCTCGTTGTGGACGATGGCCACGATGAGTTTCATGCGTTCGAGTATAGGCGACGATTACTGGCGCAAGATCACCCCGGCTCCCGGATCGTCGTGTTGGCCCGACCAGCGCCGGCGACGACATGGCGACGCATCGGCTCTGACCGTCGCGCGGCTCGGGCGAAGGCCTGCGGTGTACGATGCGGC
>SCTE01000431.1 GCA_004298915.1 Chloroflexota bacterium
GTCCGATCTCATCGAGCCGAACCGGCTGCGTCAGCCGCCGATCCAGGTTCGTCGGGTCGATCCGTGACGCATCGTCGATCAGCCGATCAACCGGCCGCAACGCTCGACCGGCGAGCAGCCAGCCACCGAGGAGCGATGCGGCACCGACGGACAGCCCGACGCCAACGAGGAGCCGCGCCAGCGCCGCCTGGGACGCGTCAATCGGTCCGAGGTCGGCGCCCGTAACGACCAGGGTCCCGTCGGGTGCGTGCTGCGTGACGAGCAGGTAGTGATGGCCGCCTGCAGCGAAGGTGCCGTTCACCGGCCGCAGGCCACTGGGCGCGGTGCTCGTGGCCTCCCGGAGACTTCCGTCAGCCCCGAACAGGGCCGCGAACACCGCGGGCGAGGTCTGATCGGATTCCTGGAGCCCGGATTGCCCTGCATTCTCGATCGTCGAGAGGATCCCATCCGCCCGTGTCTGGATCGTCGTTTCGAGCGACGCCCTGAGGGCCGATCCCATCTGCCACCAGACGACGATGCCGACGATCAGGAAGGTGAGGACGACGCCGATCCAGTAGCTGAACGCGAGGCGAGCGCGAATGCTCACGCGGGCCCGTCCGAGCGCTCGGGGCGAAGCGCGTATCCGACCCCGCGGATCGTCTCGATCCAGGGTGATCCGAGGTCCGGGCCCAGTTGCTGGCGGAGGAGGCGCACGTACACATCGATGATCCTGGGGTCGCCATCGAACGCCCAGTCCCAGACCTGGTCGAGGATCTGCGATCGCGACAGGACCTGGTCCGCGCGTCGCGCGAAGAACTCCAGGAGTGCGAATTGCCGGCCGGTCAGGTCGAGTTGGCGCGACCCAAGGGTCGCCCGATGGGACGACGGGTCCAGCTCAAGTGCCCCGACGACCAGGGTCGTCGGCCGTGTGCTCGGTCCACGCCGGTCCAGCGCACGCAAGCGCGCCTCGAGTTCGGCAAACGCGAAGGGCTTCACGAGGTAGTCATCGGCGCCCACGTCGAGGCCGCGGACACGATCAGCGACCGCGTCCCGTGCCGTGAGCATGAGCACGGGGCTCCAGTTCCCCTGGCTTCGAAGATCACGGCAAAGACCGAATCCATCCCCGTCGGGGAGCATCACGTCAAGGATCAGGACGTCGTGCGAGGTTTCCGCGATGTGCCATCGCGCTTCCGCGATCGTTTGCGCCACGTCGACGGTGTGACCCGAGCGATGAAGGCCGCGGACGACCACCGAGCGCAGCCGCTGGTCATCTTCGAGCATCAGGATTTTCATGGCTCCATCGTCGGAGGCCAAGGTGAATGGCATGTGAATCTCGCGGGATCGGCGATTCACCGGAGGCTCATCACCGGCGGCGCAGGGTTGGCTCGTGATCGGGCAGACGACCCGATGCGAACCAGGAGATTGAGCCATGAAGTTCGATCGTTTCCGCGCTCCGGCCCTCGCCGCAACCGCGGTGCTTCTCATCTCGGGAGCGGCCAACGTGTTTGCCGCGAGCCCGCCCGCAACCCTTCCTGCCCCGGTGACCCCGGTGGTGCAGGTGGCGCCCGCTGACTCGGACACGCTCCAGGAAGGCGATCAGACCACGCCGGACGTCGCCGGTTCGGCCGACTCGACGGTCGAAGCTCCCGACGCAGGGGCCGGCGCGGCCGAGGCTCCGGATGCCGCGGGCACCGAGGCTGCTGGCACCGAGGCCGTCGGTGTGGCCGAAGC
>SCTE01000432.1 GCA_004298915.1 Chloroflexota bacterium
CGTGCGACTGCTCGTTGATTCCTCGTTCGTCATCGATTTCCTGCGCGGCCAGCCCGAAGCCCGTGAGCGATGGGTCTCGAGCTTCGACCAGGGCGACGAGCCGATCGTCACGGAGGTCGTCGTCTGCGAGGTTCGGGCAGGCCTCCGGGAACTCGACGAAGGGCGGCTCGTCGCCTTTCTCGAGCCAGTCGAGTTCGTCCAGCCCGGACCGGCGACGGCAATGCTGGCAGGTCGATGGCGGTCCGAGGCGCACGGCCGTGGCTTTCGACTCAGCCTCGCCGACGCGCTCATTGCGGCAGCCGCGCACGACGGTGGGGCGGCTGTCCTGACCAGGAATATCCGGGATTTCGCCCTGACCCCGGTGCGCATCGAAACGTACTGACCTGGCGGGGCCCCGGCATGGGCCGGCCCAAGCCCTACCCGGCCCGCCGCGCCGCCGCGATGAACGCCCGAATGCCCGGCCGCTGACCGTAGAGCAGGACGCCGGCCGCGTACATCCGCGTGGCCACGACGGACACGCCGACGAGCGCCGCCACGAGCAGCCCGGTCGACACGACCAGCTCCCAGGGCGGCACCGCGGTCACCATGATCCGCGCCAGCATCACGAACGGGCTGAACGGCGGCAGGAACGACGCCAGCCGGATCCACCCGCCACCGCCGCCACCCAGCGCCAGGATCGCCGTCAGGTAGCCGACGATCGCGAGCAGGCTCAACGGCAGCGACAGCGTCTGGAGGTCATCGGGCCGGCTGACGAAGGCCCCCATCGCGGCGTAGATCAGGGCGAACAGCCCGAACCCGAGCAGGAAGAACAGCCCATACCCCGCCAGCAGCCCGGGCGTCAGACCGACGATCGGCGCTCCCTCGCGCCAGGCCGGACCCAGCACCGCCTCGGCGATCCGATCCTGGAAGGCGAGCACGAGCAACGCCGGCACGGCGATGGCCAGGTACTGGGTGAGCCCGGCCGCGCCGATCCCGACCACCTTGCCGGTGAGCATCTGGCGCGGCGAGGCGGCGCTGATCATGAGCTCCATGACCCGGCTGCTCTTCTCGGCGGCCACGCCACTCGCCACCCACATCCCGTAGATCACGACGCTCATGAACAGGAGGACCACGAAGACCACCCCGAGGAAGCCGCGGCTGGCGGTCTCCTGCGGGTCGAGGCGGCGGCCGCTGTCGGTCGCGCCGTTGACCGAGTCGATGCGGAAGGCCGGCGTCTGGAACGGATCGAGCTGGCTGTCGGCCGGCAGGGTCGCCGTCCAGTCCAGGATGCCCACGGCGACGGCCGCGAAACCCACGAGCTGGTTCCGGCCCGCGTCGCCGGCTCCGTTCGTTCGATAGACGACGTCGAGCTGCCGGCTCGGGAGCCGTTCCACGTCGAGCACGCCGGCCAGCTCGCCGCGTTCGAGCGCCGCCTGTGCCGATTGACCGTCAGGCGCGAGCTCGATCCGGAACGGTTTCTGGAACGTTGCCGGATCGACGCCGCTCGGTGCCTGGTTGAGCAGGCTGTCGGTCACGGTCACGGCGCGCCTGGCCAGCGACGTGTCGCCCGAGACCACCGCGATCCTGGTGACCGTCCCGCGATCGAAATAGCGGATCCCGATCGGACCCAGGGCGACAAGAAGGGCCAGGCCCATGAGCACGATCGTGGATGCCACGTAGAGCGGCCCGCGGACGCGGTCGACGTATTCGCGCCTGGCGATGATCGCCGCGTTCGGCAGCAGCGGGTCGCGCGGGGCCATCAGGCGGCGTCCCGAGCCGCGCCGCCGGCCGTACCGTTGGCGCCAGGCTTG
>SCTE01000433.1 GCA_004298915.1 Chloroflexota bacterium
GCGCGACCTCCTCGATGGGGCCGGATTCCCCGGTGTGGATGGTGATCCCGAGGCCGAACTGGCGGGCGCGGCGCATCAGCCGGCGGTAATCCGCGACGCGGAAGGTCGGTGATTCGGGCCCGGCGATGTCCACGCCGACGACCCCGCGATCCCGCCACAGGATGGCCTTCTCCGCGATGATCTCGTTGAGCTCGTAGGGAAAGGCGCGATCCAGGCAGAAGATGAGGCCCGGCTTGACCGGGTACTCGAGACGCGCCCGGTCCATGCCGCGCACGGCGGCCGCGATGATGTGATCGAGGTCCTGCTCACCGCCACGGTTTCGCTTCATCGGGTTGAAGCGCAGCTCCATGGTGGTCACGTTGTTCTTGCGGTACGCGCCGCCGATGACCTCGTACACGCTCCGCTCCACGGCCAGCGGCGAGCTCTGGATGAGCTCGGTCCAGTGGAAGAGCTGCAGGTACGCCTCGAACGACTTGGTCCCGCGCGGGTTGACCGTGATCAGCTCGCGGAATTCCCAGTAGTCCTTCGTCGGGAGCTTGATCCCCTGGGAGTGGGCGATG
This sequence comes from Chloroflexota bacterium, assembly GCA_004298915.1. Lineage (GTDB taxonomy): Bacteria > Chloroflexota > Limnocylindria > Limnocylindrales > CSP1-4 > UBA5189. The sequence continues at coordinate 561 of SCTE01000433.1, forward strand.
CCCCACATGATCGAGGGCGTCACCGCCGCGCCGAGATGGCAGTGCAGTTCTGCGAGGGGAACGGAGCGCGAGAGTTGTCGGGCCATCAGCCCTCAGGATACGCCGCGGCGGTCATCGTCAGCCCGCCAGCGGGACGACCCGGCCGTCGGCGTCGAGGGTGGCCTGGCGCCGGCGCATGGCCCTGAGCTCGGCGCCCGGGACCTGGTCGCGGGCGTGGTAGCTGGATCGGACGAGCGGGCCGGACTCGACGTGCTTGAAGCCGAGCGCGATGGCCTCGACCTTCATCGCGGCGAACTCGTCGGGGTGGTAGTAGCGCTCGAGGGGCAGGTGCTTGAGCGAGGGCCGCAGGTACTGCCCGATGGTCAGGATGTCGCAGTCAACCTCGCGCAGGGCGACGAACGCCTCGGTCATCTCCTCGCGCGTCTCGCCGAGCCCGACCATCAGCGAGCTCTTCGTGTGGACGTCGTGCCCGTATTCGGCAGCGTAGGTCTTGGCCCGCTCCAGCACGCCGAGCGTCCGGTCCCATCGGGCGCGCTTCCGAACCGGCTTCTGGAGCCGCTTCACGGTCTCGAGGTTGTGGTTGAGGATGTCGGGCCCGGCGTCCATCACGGTCCGGAGCGGCGCCTCCTCCCCGTTGAAGTCGGGGATGAGGACCTCGACGCCCATGCCCGGCACGCGCGCCTTCAGCTGGCGGATGGTCTCGGCGAAGACGTGAGCGCCGCCATCGGGCAGGTCGTCCCGGGCGACCGACGTGACCACGACGTGCTCGAGGCCGAGTCCCTCGAGGGCGTCCGCCACGCGCCGCGGCTCGTCGTCATCGAACCAGGTCGGCTTGCCGGTCTTGATGTTGCAGAAGCCGCAGGCGCGGGTGCAGGTGTCGCCGAGGATCATGATCGTGGCGGTCCGCTGGTCCCAGCACTCCCCGATGTTGGGGCAATGGGCCTCCTCGCAGACCGTGTTGAGGTTCAGGCCGCGGAGCAGGCGCTTCAGGTCCTGGTAGTTCTCGCCGGACGGCATCCGGGCCTTGATCCAGTCCGGGTGCCGGCGCAGCGCCGCCGACCCGTCCGCGGCCGGCAAGCCGATCAGACCGCCACCGCCCATCGCGATCGAGATGGGCTCGGGAGCGGTGTGGCCGTGGCCCGATCCGGGCGGTTCGAACATCGGAAGCTCGCGGGTCATGCGCTGAGTGTACGGCGAGTGCTTGCTCGGCAGGTCCGGCTGGTCGGACGAGACGTGCAGGCCCGGCAGGTTCGGCGGGTCGTGCCGGTCCGGCGCGTCCGTCACGAGGCTCGGCCCCACGTGTCCGCGGCCCCCTGCTCGAGGGTACGGGGTGTGAATCCGAGTTCCCGGCTCGCCTTGTCGTGGCTCGCCCAGTACGTGACGCCGGCGCCCGCGCGGATGGTTTCGGCAACGCTGGCCGGCATGCCCGGGAAGCCGCCGATGGCATCGTTGATCGGCGCCATGAAGCGGGCGAGGCTCGTCGGCAGGGTGAACCTCGGTGGCCGGTGCCCGCCCACGCGAGCGGCAATGGCGATGGCGGCATCGAATCGGAGGCACTCCCCTGCGAGCGTGTACGCCTCGCCGATCCGGCCGAGGTCGAGAGCGGCGACGATCCCGTCGGACAGGTCGTGCACGTGGACCCAGGCGAGGCCCGAATCGGGCAGCGCGACATAGGGCAGGCGGCCAGCGTGGGCAAGGGCCAGCTGCTGGCTGGCCGCGGAGTGGTCGTGGGGCCCGTAGACCCCGCCGGGGATCGCGATGACGATCGGCGCGCCCGCCGCAATCCGGACCTCGGCGGCCTCGTGGGCCCGGTACTTCGTCTCGTCGTACCAGCTCAGGAATCCGTCATCGAGATTGCGCCGGTAGGTCTCGTCGACGACCGATCCGTGCGTGTTGCCGAAGACGTTGACCGTCGAGACGTAGATGATCCGGGGCACGCCGGCACCGACGGCGGCATCGAGCACGCGCTCCGTGACCTCGACGTTCGCGGCCCACATGGCCGGGCGCTCCGACCGGGCGATCCCGATCCTGTAGCTTCCAGCGCCATGGATGACCGCGGTGGCGCCATCCATCGCGGTCCGCAGGGCATCCCGGTCCCCGAGATCCGACTGGACGAGCGTGACGCCGCCGCGTCGGAGATGGCCCGCCCGATCCGGATCCCGCACGAGGGCGGTGATCTCATCCCCGCGATCGCCGAGTCGCTCGACCACGGCACGACCGATGAACCCCGCTCCCCCGGTGATGACGATGCCGGGCGCAGTCATGCGGCCGAACTCGTCCGCTGCCGCGGCCCGCGGATGCGGAGCGGCCGACTAGTAGATGGCGGTGTCAGGACCTACGGCCTCGAGCCACGCCTTGATGTCGCGAAGGAGCGCCGCGCCGCCGGCTCCGTCGTTGGCTCGGTGATCGACGCCGAGGACCATGTTCATGACACTCCGGATGGCGATCACGTCACCCTCCGGGGTCTCGACCACGACCGGACGCTTGGTGATCCGATCCATGGTGACGATGCCGACCTCAGGCACGTTCATGATCGGCATGACCATGTTGGTGCCGAGCCAGCCGGTGTTGTCCACGGTGAACGTTCCGCCGCCGAAGTCATCGACCTTCAGCTTGCCGGTGCGCGATCGCTCGGAGACGGCTGCGATGGCCAGGTTGAGCCCGGAGATCGAAAGCTGGTCGACGTCCCTGATGACCGGCACGATGAGCCCGTCCGCGACGGCAACCGCGATCCCGATGTTGATCCGTCGCTTGGCCATGAGACCGGCCTCGGTCCAGTGGGCGTTGAACGTCGGGTTGCGGCGGAGCGCCTCCGACGATGCCTTGACCACGAACGGCACGAAGCTCAGCGACACGCCCTCCCGGGCCTGGTACTCCTTCTTGTTGCGTTCGCGGAAGCGGACCAGGTTGGAGACGTCGACCTCCATCTGGACGTAGGCGTGTGGCACCTGGAGGGCGCGGGTCATCTGGGCCGCGATGCCCTTGCGCATCTGGGTCATCGGCACGAGGACTTCGTCCGCACCGGCCGGGAAGACGATGCCGGGCGCGGGGCTCGTGGCCTTGCCGGCACCGGCCGACGGTTGCGTGGCCGGGCTCGGGCTCGCCGCGGCAGGACCGCCGGGCGCGGCGGAGGCCTGGGCGGCGCTGGGTGTCGCGGGGCCCGAGGCGGGGCTCGCGGCCGAGGCGGCAGGCGCCGCTCCCGCGCTCGCGCCGGCATGCTGCTTGCCGACCGGCTTCCCGGTCCGCTGCGACTCGACGTAGTCGGTCACGTCCTCGCGGGTGATCCGTCCGCCACCGCCGGTCCCGACGACCATCGCGGCCTGGAGGCCATGTTCGCGAAGGAGGCGACGCACGGCCGGGGTCATCCGCGCGTCGCCATTGCCCGGCATCTCGTGGAGCGCGCGCTCGTCCGAACCGGCCGGGCCGTTCGCAACTTCGGGCTCGGGGGATGGCGTGGCGGGGGGCTGGGCGGCGGCCGCCTGGGGTTCGGGCGCGGCGGTCGGTCCGGGTTCGGGCGCCGCGGCTTCCGCAGGTGCGGGGGCTTCGGCCTCGGCCTTCGGAGCGTCGGACTTCGAGGCCGCGTCCGCCGCGGCCGGTGCCGATGCAGCGGGCTTCGCCGGAGCCGCAGCGGCGGCCGTGCCGCCGGCCTCCTCGATGATCGCGATCTCGGCGTTGTTCGGGACCGTTTCGCCTTCCTGGACGAGGATCTCCTTCAGGACACCCTCGAACGGCGACGGGACTTCGGCGTTGACCTTGTCGGTGATGACCTCGAGGAGTGGCTCGTACTTGTCGACATGATCGCCGGGCTGCTTCAGCCACTTGCCGATCGTGCCCTCGGCCACGCTCTCGCCCAACTGGGGCATCGTCACCTTGGCCACGGGCACAACCTCCTCGGAACTGAGACGCGATCCGTCGATCCCTCGACGGGTATCGGGTAGTGTCGCCCATCCGCCGCCGACCCGCCAGCGGCACGCGCGGTCAGCGGCACGTGCGGTCAGCGGCAGGTGTGGTTAGCGGCAGCCTTGCTCGATGTTGTGCCCCGGATCCGCGATCTTCCGTCAGTTACGAACCCGGTTCGTGCTATCGGCGACCACGCCCGGAATCAGGCCCATGCACGAACCTGGTTCGTGTTAGGCACGGGAACCGGGGCCCGGAGCGGGATCGGCGACCGCCGTGGGATCGGCGACCGCCGTGGGCGTCGATCCGTGCTTGGAGACGCTCAGCCGCGGAGCACGAACCCGGCGCCGACTGACGGGACCGCACCTACCACGAGCGATGTTCGTAAATGGGAGGAAGATGAGGAGTCCGGCCGCGCCCGTCGGTGCCTGAAGCCACGCTCGCGCAGCGACACCACCGAGCGGATACGCACGCCGCAGTACGAGCTCCTGCCGGGCAGCCCGCCGCCGGGCCGTCGAGGAATCAGGCAGCACGAGCAGGCGGGCGGCCACGCGCCCTTCCCAGCCGGCCCGCTCCCGCGCGACCTTGAGCGCATTACGGGTCTTCATGTCGTGGGTACGGAGCGTCTCCTCGATGGAGGTGAGTTCGGTCTTGATCTCGACCGCCAGCACCGTCGCCGTGCCCGGATGCCAGGCGAGAAGGTCGATCGAACCTCGATCCGCATAGTTCGCGAACGTGACCTCGGGCTTGGCGGACCACCCAGCGCGCTCCAGCATGCCTGCGGCGCGACCCATGAGCGCTGCGTGGCCCTCGTCAAGCAGCCGATCGATGTCGCCGCCCCTCCAGCGGAGCGTCAGCCGAAGATCGCTGCCAAGACGATTCGCGAGGGCCTCGACCGCTCGCAGCCCGACACGATCCAGATGGCCTCGCTCGACCAGGGACACGAGATCCTGGCTCACGCCGGCTGCCCGACCGAGATCCTCCTGTCGGAGACCCTGCTTGATCCTGAGCATCCGGATCGATCGACCAAGCCGTGCGTCGTCCATGCCGCGATCGTGGCGCGTCGCGCTTGGTTTGGGATCACCCGGCCGTCACGGGCCCGTTTCCGTGATCGAGCCGCCCGCTCCCGGCAGCCGCCCGAGCCGTCCGCGGGCCCGCACGAACCGGACAAGCGGCCCGCGACGGCGATAAGGGCCGCCCAGCGCCGGACGCACCGTCAGGATGACGATCAGCGGCGCCTCGCCTCCGCGGCCCGGGCCAGCGCGAGCATCTCGTCGCGCCTGGCCATGCCGGCCGCGGTCAGGGCCTCGAGTTCGGCCATGAGCGACTCGTCCACCTTCGTGAAGTTGAAGCACGACTTGCCCTGCATGCGTCGGCGCAGTTCGGGCGAGATCGAGTCGAGCAGGTCCGGCATCGCGTACACGCTCATCAGGTAGTAGCTCACATACGACTTGCCCAGGCGCGTGGCCGCGACGAACCCCCACGGCTTGCCCTCGAGGCCCGGGTACTCCACCGCTACGCCGTTTGGGCCGTCCTTCGTCACCGAGAGCGAACCGAAGTACGGAACCAGGATCGCCCGCAGACGCTCGTGGACCGCCGCGAAGTCAGCCACCTCCGGAACCTCCCGTGTAGACCTCGAAACCCTGCGCCAGGAGTGCCTCCACCTCGGCGGCAACCTCGTCGTCGAGCGACGTGAACCGGAACACGGTCGCGCCGGTCTTGGATCGACGAAGGGCCGGGGAGATGCCATCGAGGAGCTCGGGGTGGGCATGCATCGGGAGGAAGTTCAGCTTCACGGCGCCTTCGACGAGCTGAACCCCGGCGAACCAGGCGTGGGAGCGGGCACCGGGTCGCCGAAGCACCTCGATGCCGTAGATGGTTCCAGTTTCCAGGCGCTCGCCGTACGGCGCCAGGATCGCGCGCAATCGTG
>SCTE01000434.1 GCA_004298915.1 Chloroflexota bacterium
GCGACACCGGGTTCACCGAGTGTAGCGCATCACCCTGGCGGACCCACCTCGTCGATCGTGAACGGGATCGATGCCCGCGCGGACCCATCGCGCACGACGAGCGCATAGCTGCCCGCGGCCGGGGCCGGAACCTCGAATCGGGCGAACAGGCCGGGGACCGCCACGCCCGGTTCGAGGACGACGGCGGATTGGCTGTGGCCATCCGTCCTGGCTCCGATCACGGTCCCATCCGGCAGGCGCAGCCCGATGTTGGCCCCGGTGAACGCGAACCCGCCCGCGAAGTCGCCGCGGTAGCGGGCCGTGTAGGTCACCGACAGGGCCATCGTGCCGCGCGGCAGCTCGAGGCCCCAGTCCGGGAGGTCGGCGCGGAGCTCGCCGCCGGCGAGGGTCACGGTCAACGATCCGGCGGTGGCGGAACCCGTCAGGGCGAGCGCCTGCGGCTCGAGCGTGGACGCCGCCTGGCTCCCGGGCACCAGCGGCACGATCACGAGGTGCTCGGCCGTCCGTCCGATCCGCAGGGCGGCGCTGGGGACATCGAACGTCCCGTCGACATCGAACTGGAGCGTTGTCCCGACCGAGGTGCCGGGCGGCACGTCGGGGATCACCGTCCCACGCACGGGTTCGATGCCCCGGCCTCCGGCGGCGAGGAGGACGGCGACGTTGAGCGTCGCAAGCTCGGTGCCGGGGTTCTCGAGCCGAAGGTCGACGGTGACGGCCCCGCCCCCCTCGTCGAGGACGGAACTCGCGGCATCGACGTGGATGATCAGGCCCGCATACCAGGCGGTCGTCTCGAGCGGGTACGTGGTGGTCACTGCGGTCGGCAGGGGCGTCCCGGTCGGCGCCAGCGACGGAGGATCCGAGGCCGCCTGACCGCAGGCCGCCGCCAGGAGTGCGACGGCGACCGATGCCGCGAGCGTCGCGCGGCACGCGGGGGCCGGCCGGGGCGGCATCCGGCGTCGCGTCACGGGCCCTCGCCGTAGAGGGCGGCCACGAACGCCTCGGGATCGAACGGCAGGAGGTCCCTCGGGCCCTCCCCCACCCCGACGTAGCGCACCGGGACGCTCAGCTGGTCCTCGATCGCGAAGACGATCCCGCCCCGGGCCGTCGAATCGAGCTTGGTCAGGACGACGCCGGTCAGGCCGACGGTCCGATGGAACGCTGCCGCCTGCGCCAGGCCGTTCTGCCCGGTCGTCGCGTCGAGCACGAACAGCGTCTCGGGCTCAACCCCGGGCATCCGCTTGTCGATGATCCGGCGGATCTTGGCCAGCTCGTCCATGAGGTTGGACTTCGTGTGGAGGCGCCCGGCGGTATCGACGATGACGACGTCCGCCCGCCGAGCGATCCCGGCATCGAGCGCATCGAAGACCACCGCACCGGGATCCGCCCCCGGAGCGTGGGCCACGATGTCGGCCGCAGCACGGTTCGCCCAGATCCGGAGCTGCTCCGCGGCGGCGGCCCGGAACGTGTCCGCCGCGGCGAGGACGACCCGGCGCCCGGCCTCCGCCTCACGAACCGCGAGCTTCCCGATGGTCGTGGTCTTGCCGGTCCCGTTGACCCCGACCACGAGCACCACGGCCGGCTCGCCGGGTCGTGCCGACGGCGGTCGGGGTTGCCGGTCCCGGGGCAGGAGGATGGACGTCAGGGCGCCCCGGATCGCGGCGCCCGGGGTCTCGGCCGCACGGTCGGCGCGGGCGCGCTCAACGACCCTGGCGGCGAGGCCCGGCCCGATGTCGCCGGCGATGAGCGCCTCCTCGGCCGCGTCCCAGGCCTCGTCCGAAAACGCGGCCGACCCGAACAGCCCGCGGAGACGGGACATGAAACCACCCCGTGACCGCGCGACGCCGGTGGCGAGGTCGCCCGGGTGGCTCGGCTCGACCGGCTCGTCCGTCACGCCGAGTCCGCGCCCATGGCCACGGATTCAGCGGCGCGGCCGCGGTCGGCGAGGGCGGCCGCCTCGTCGAGCCGGAGGCTGATCACCCGCGACACCGAGTCGTCGCCGACCGTGACGCCGTACAGCGCATCGGCGATCTCGATCGTGCCGCGGTTGTGGGTGATGACCACGAACTGGGTCGTCTCGGCCAGCTCGCGCAGGGCGGCCGTGAACCGGCCGACGTTGGCCTCGTCGAGCGCCGCGTCCACCTCGTCGAGGACGCAGAACGGCACGGGCCGGACCTCGAGCATGGCGAACAGGAGGGCGACCGCGGTCAGCGCCCGCTCGCCCCCCGAGAGCATCGCCAGGGGCTGGGCCTTCTTGCCCGGCGGACGCGCCACGATGTCGATGCCGGTCGCGGCGAGATCGCCCGGATCGGTCAACGACAGGCGGGCATAGCCGCCGCCGAACAGCTGCCGGAACCGTCGGTCGAAGGCCGTCTCGAGGGCGCTGAACGTCGTTCGGAACTGGTCCGAGATCATCGCGTCGAGCTCGGCGATCAACGTACGCGTCTGGTCGATGGCGGTCCGCAGGTCGGCCTGCTGGCTGTCGAGGAGCTCGAGCCGGGCCCGGACCGACGCGTACTCGTCGACCGCGAACGGGCTCGCCGCGCCGAGCTCGTGGTACCGGCGACGAAGCGACCCGAGGCGTCCCGGCGTCGGCGCAGGCACTTCCGGCGGGCTCGTTGCCCAGACCTTGCCCGCACGCTCCAGGGCCGCGACGAGCGCCTCGGCCTCGTCCTCGTCCTGCCCATCCCCCGGTGTGTCGTCCGACGAGCCCGGCGGCACGCTGCCGCCGTCCGAGAGCGGCTGGCCGGCGATCCCGGAGCCGCCGGCGATCGAGGTGAGATGTCGAAGGCTCAGCGGATTGAGGCCCGCGAGCTCGGCGAGCAGCTGCTCCCTGAGGGCTTCGAGCCCGAGGCGAACCTCGAGGTCGCGGTGCTCAGCGGAACGGGCGGCGTCCTCCGCGGCTCGCAGGCGATCGCGGGCGACCGCCGACGCACGTTCGGCGGTGCTCAGGCGCGAACGCTCGTCGGCATCGGCCGCGTTCAGGGCGACGACCGCCGCCCGTGCCTCCGCCTCGCGGGCGATCGCGTCCGCGAGGCGCGCCGCGAGCAGGTCCGTCTCGGCCGCCAGCGTCCGATCTCGATCCGCCATCGCCGCCACGGCCTGGTCCACGGCCTGGAGCCGCGACTCGTCGAGCGCGATCGAGGCCTCGGCTGACGCCCGGACGCGTTCCGCGTCGCGTCGCACGGCATCGAGCTGGCCCAGCTGTTCGGCAAGTCGATCCCGCCGCAATCGCAATTCATCGACCCGGGCGGTCCACGTGGCGACCGCCTCGTGCGTCGACGAGTCCATCGCCTCGACGGGGGCGGGAGGCGCGGCCGGGAGCGATGCGGTCGCACGGTCGACCTCATCGACGAACCGCTGGACCTGGGCGGCCTGCCAGGCTGCCTCCCGGACGAGCGCCTCGAGGTTCCGGGCTGCGAGGCGCTCCTGCTCCTCGGCCGCGCGCCGTTCGGCGACCGCGGCGGCTTCCACGGCTCGTGCCTCGTCGAGCGTCGCGCGGGC
>SCTE01000435.1 GCA_004298915.1 Chloroflexota bacterium
GCGAGAACTGGCTGAAAGGCGGCGGGCCAGATACGGCCGCTCGCGCCATCTCTGAGGTCGACCGGCGGCTGGCCGCCTACCGCCCGGTCGAGACCGATGGACGCGTGGTCGAGGAGCTCGATCGAATCATTCGCGGTGGGCTGGTCGCCCAGACGGATCTGCCGGTCATCCCGGCCGCACCGGAACCGGTCGCGCTCACGGATCCATCGGCCGGTCGGCGCCACAATCGTCGACGCGACGCCTGAGGCGCCCGATCAACCGCCCAGTGCCGCCTCCAGGATCGCCGGGTTGCCTTCGGAGCCGGACACGGGCTCGAGGCTGATCCCGAAGACCGAGCCGGCGCCGAACGAGGTCGAGCCCCACGCTCCGAGCGTCCCGACCCAGAAGCTCGTCCCGCCGGCGAAGACCATCCGCCCGACACCCGATCGCTGTCCGTCGCGCTCGATCCAGCATCGGTAGACGCGGCCTTCGGGGGGTGGCGCCAGGGCCGTCGTCAGGACGACGAGATCGCGGCTCGACCACGATACGGAACCACGACTGATCCCATCGAGGTCGCGCAGCTCGATCACCCGGTGATCCGGGTCCTGGAGGACGCGATCGACCGTGACGCTCATCGCCTCGAGGGCCACGGCCTCGGATTCGGCACGACCCAGCCTGGCCGAGCCGTCGAGCAGGGCGCCACCGGCCACGACGATCACCGCGAGCACCGCCGCGATCGGGAGGACGCTGCGAAGCCGGATCCGTCGGATCATCGACCAGTCGGGGCGCAGCGATCGGATCGAACGATCCGCGCCGGGTTCCGGGTCTTGCCGGATCTGGGCGAGCACGGCATCGCGAAGGCCTGCCGGCGCCGCGACCCTCGGTGCGTCGGCAAGGTCCGCGACGAGTCCGGACCCGGTCGCATCGATCAGTGCCTCGCGGACCATCCCGTGGGTCCGGGACCATGCGACGACGTCGGCTCGACACTCGGCACACCCGACGACGTGAGCCAGCAGCTCGCGGTGCGCTGGTGACGAGTTTGCCCCGGCATCGACATCGGCAAGTTCGCGCGCGAGCGTGAGCAGGCCGTCGGGCTCGAGGCTCAGGTCGGCGATGCGCTCGTGGGCGTCGGCGTGGTGCAGGGTGCTCATCGCGCCCCACCTCGCCCGAATCCTGTTTTCGTGCGCGCCCGCTCGGAACCCGGCCGGAGATCGGGAACGTCGGCGAGGCGTTCGCGCAGGCTCGCCAGGGCACGACGGGTCCGGGACTTGACGGTGCCGATCGGGAGGTCGAGGTGATGCGCGATCTCCGACTGGCTGAAGCCCCGGTCGTAGGCGAGGATCACGACCTGGCGTTCCTCGGACGGCATCTCGGCCAGCATGGTGCGAAGCAGCGACCGCACCCAGCGCCGGTCGAGGGCGACGCCCGGCATGTCATCCTCGGTCCCCGCGACGGCGATCCCGAGAGCGTCGATGCCCTCCAGCGCGTCGTGATCCGACGCGCCTGACAGCGCGGGCTTCGGTCGTCGCCCCGCGGCGCGGAGGTGGTCGATCGCCCGGTTCCGGGCGATGCCGAGGATCCATCCCGCGAACGACCCCGAGCGAGCGTCGAATTGATGGCTGCGCCGCCACACGGACATGAACGCGTCCTGGACGATCTCGGTCGCGACCTCCCGATCCCGGACGAACCGCAGCGTCGTGCCGAACACGAGGTCGGCGTGCCGGTCGTAGGCAATCACGAACGCTTCCTCGTCCCGGGCCGCGATCCGCGCCGCCAGCTCCGCGTCGTCGCCCCGTTCATGGCCGCGCACCCGAGGCGGGATGGTCTCGTCGGCCATTCGACCGCGATCAGGCTGATTGGCCGGGACATGGGCGGTAGGCGTTCACGGTGTCACGGTGTCACGGTGTCACGGTGTCACGGTGATCGTGCCGCGCATGTCGCTGTGGATGGTGCAGATGTAGTCGAACGATCCGGCCGTGGCGAAGGTGTGGGCGTAGGTCAACCCGCTGCTCAGGGACCCGTCCGAGCCGAAGGTGCCGTCCACGCTGGTCACGGTATGGGAGCGCCGACCCGTGTTCGTCCAGGTCACCGTCGTTCCGGCGGCGATCGTGATCTTCGCCTCCGTGAACCCGTTGTCGAAGATGGTGACCGCGGCGGTTGGTCCTCCCGGATTCGCGGTCGCGTCGGGTGAGGGCGCCGCGGTCGGCGGGGCAGTCGGGGCCGCGGTCGGTTCGACCGATGCTGGGTGGAAGGTCACTGCGGGCGCGGCAGACCCGCCGCAGGCCGCGATCGCGAGGGCAACGACCAGGCCGAACATGGGAACTCGCTGACGCATCCGTTGTCTCCACTGGCACGCCCGCAACCCGGGCTCCTGCCTACAGTACGACCACCGTGCGCGATCGGATCTCGCGGCGCGCTGGCGCGAGTGCGCCTCAGCGCAGGGTCAGTGGCGACGTGGGGCCGTAGACTTCGGGGCTCCGCTTGTAGGCACTCGCCTCGAGGGCGAAGGCGACCTTCCGGATATCCGCGAGCTCGGCCGGCGACAGCGTCCTGACCGATACCAGCTCGAGTTCCTCGTGGGTCGTCTCCAGGGCACCTGACCAGCCGACGCGCACGTTGCCAACGCCGCGGGCATAGTACTTGTACTGGTGGGCATCGGGCTGATCGACGCTGTACTCGTCGATGATCAGGACCCCGTCGTAGCAACCGGTCGGAACGCAGGTTCGCGAGTTCGCCTCGAAGATGCGACCACGGTCGTTCCAGCCGACCTCCGGACCCCAGCCCTCCGCGTAGCTCGGCATCCCGACACGGGGCTCGGCCGGCATCATGATCCCCGCCTGCGCGCCACGCGTGCCGGTCAGCCAGGCGGGCGCCTCGACGAACACGCCGTCCTCGTATTCCTCCGGGTACTCGCCGAGGTACCAGACGCTTCCATCGTCGGCCTGGGCGTAGAACGCCAACTCGGCTTCGACCAGCTCGCCCTCGACGAAGTCCTGGTCATAGGCGACCTGGGTGAGCACGCCGTCGATGACCTTGGTCAGGTCGGTGACGGTCACGATCAGGCGATGCGGGGCGCGATCGTTGCCGACGCCGTTGGCACCGTCCCATATCCACTGCGTGCCGGGCAGCATCGACAGCCACGGGTTGTCGACGCGCGTCGGATCCGAGAACTGGTCGCGCGGGAAGGTCTCGTAGACCGTCTCGGTCGGCTCGGGCGTCGGGGTTGCCGGCGTGGGCGTCGGCGCTGGCGTCGCCGGCGGGGGCGTCGG
>SCTE01000436.1 GCA_004298915.1 Chloroflexota bacterium
CGGTCGGTTACCTGAGCCAGGAGCCGGAGCTCGATCCGTCGAAGGATGTCCGCGGCAACGTGATGGATGGCGTGGCGGAGGTCCAGGCCCTGATCGACCAGTACAACGCGGTGATGGCCCGCTGGGCCGAGCCGGATGCCGACTACGAGGCCATCGGGGCCGAGCAGGCCACCCTCGAGGACCGGATCAACGCCGCCGACGCGTGGAACCTCGAGCGAAACGTCGAGATCGCGATGGATGCGCTCCGCTGCCCGCCCGACGACGCCGACGTGACGAGGATCTCGGGCGGTGAAAAGCGGCGCGTGGCCCTCTGCCGGCTTCTCCTCCGCCACCCGGATCTGCTGCTCCTGGACGAACCGACCAACCACCTCGATGCCGAATCCGTCTACTGGCTGGAGCAGTTCCTCGGGGACTACGCCGGCACCGTCGTCGCGATCACCCACGACCGGTACTTCCTCGACAACGTCGCGAAGTGGATCCTCGAGCTGGACCGCGGGCGGGGCATCCCGTTCGAGGGCAACTATTCGAGCTGGCTGGAGCAGAAGCTCGCCCGGCTGGCCGGCGAGGAGCGGGCGAGCGACGCTCGGCAGCGAACGCTCGCCCGGGAACTCGAGTGGGTCCGCCTGGCACCACGAGCCCGCCAGGCCAAGGGCAAGGCCCGCCTGGGGGCGTACGAGCAGCTCCTCGCCGAGTCGCAGGCGATCAAGGGCCCGGAGCGCGAGCTGGAGATCGCGATCTCACCCGGTCCCCGTCTCGGCGACTCCGTCATCGAGGTCAAGCACCTCCGGAAGGGGTTCGGGGACAAGCTGCTCATCGACGACCTGTCGTTCTCGCTGCCCAGGGCCGGGATCGTCGGGATCATCGGCCCGAACGGTGCCGGCAAGACCACGCTCTTCCGGATGATCGTCGGGCAGGAGCAGCCCGACAGCGGCACGATCACCATCGGCGATACGGTCCAGCTGAGCTACGTGGACCAGAGTCGGGACGACCTGCAGGCCGGGAAGACCGTCTACGAGGAGATCTCCGGCGGCGACGAGTTCATCAAGGTCGGCAACCGGGAACTGCCGGCCCGCGCCTACGTCTCGAGCTTCAACTTCAAGGGCACGGACCAGCAGAAGCTCGTGGGCAAGCTGTCCGGCGGCGAGCGGAACCGCGTCCACCTCGCGAAGCTGCTCCGTGCCGGCGGCAACGTGCTGCTCCTCGACGAACCGACCAACGACCTCGACGTCGACACGCTGCGGGCGCTCGAGGCGGGTCTGGAATCGTTCCCGGGTTGCGCCGTGGTGATCAGCCACGACCGCTGGTTCCTCGACCGGATCGCGACCCACGTCCTCGCCTTCGAGGGCGACAGCCAGGTCCGCTTCTTCGAAGGCAACTTCACCGAGTACGAGGAGTTTCGCCACCGCGAGCTCGGCACGGCCGCCGACCAGCCGCATCGGATCCGCTACAAGAAGCTGACCGCCTGAGCTCGCGGCGCGGCTCGGTGCCCGCGCGCAGGGTCACGCTGTGACCGGTCTGGACGCGGAAAGCGGCCCGTTCCCGTGCTCGGCCGGCTGTGCCGAATAGGTCCTAGCCGCCACGGCCGCGAGGGCCTCGATGAAGGCCGTGTCGTCATTGAGCGACCGGATCCGGCGGAACGAGACACCCCGCGCCTCGGCCTGCTCGCGGGCCCCGACGTCGATGTCGTACAGGACCTCGAGATGGTCGGCCAGGAACTGGACCGGCACGACCAGGATCGACCTGCGCCCGGCGTCCCCGAGCTCGGCGACGATGTCCACGAGGTCGGGCTTCATCCACTCGCCGGGCTCGTGGCCTGCGCTCTGCCAGCAGAATTGCCACTGGTCCGGCCGGAGTCCCGCCGCCGCAGCGACGGCCGAGGCGGTGGCCCGCAACTGGTCCACGTAGTCGGGCTCCTGCTCCGCAACGCGACGCGGCAAGCTGTGGGCCGTCAGGAGCACCGAGGCCTCCGTCCGGTCCTCGTCTGCAAGTTCATCGAGGCCACTCCCGACCCGGCCGGCCAGGGCGTCGATGAACGCCGGTTCATCCCACCAGGCACCCGCGACCTGCACATCCGGTGCCTCGGCGCCCAGCGCGACGCACGCGGCATCGATGTCACGGCC